>DAOVBC010000124.1 GCA_030670715.1 Deltaproteobacteria bacterium
GTAAAACCGGGAATCACCGCCGGCGCGCTCTTTGATCATTCCGTGCCGGTGTCCGAATCTCTGGGCTATGCCGACACCGATCCGGAGTCGCCGGGAGTAAAGATCAGTTTAGTCGGACATGGCATCGGGGTTGAACTGATCGAACCCCCTTTCATCGCCAGTGGCAAATCTGTGCGTCTCGAACCGGGAATGACATTTGCAATGTCGTCGAAATTATGTTTTGAAAATGAATCTGCGGCCGAAATCAAAAGCGTTTTTCTGATTACCGAGAAAGGGGCCCGCTGGATCAGCAAGGTACCGGCAGAAATCTTTTTATGCTAATTTAATTTTGCGCTGTCGCACAAAATTGAATGTTAATCTGGGCACTGTTCGGTTTTACGCACACTTGGCAGCGAGTTTTGGCCACCTGCTGAATAATGCCTGCGGGCGCCGGCCCATATTCATAGAAAATATTCTAACGAAGGTAAAAACAAATGGAAGAGAAAACACTCATTTTTGAGCAAGGGCCGATCCGGCCGCCCAACGAAGCGCGCAGTCTTCTGCTGCGCCTGACCCGTAACTGTCCCTGGAACCAGTGCCTGTTCTGCCCGGTCTACAAACGCAGTAAATTCTCATTAAGAAGCGTTGACGAAATAAAAAAAGATATTCAGACAGCCAAAGATATCGCCGGTGATATCAAGAAACAGTCCCGGAAGCTTGGGTACGGCGGCGAAGTGAACGACTCGGTTGTCAGCCATCTCTTTAACCAGCCCGGCTACAGCGACAACTACCGCAGTATCGCCGCTTGGCTCTATTACGGGACAGATGCCTGTTTTTTACAGGATGCCGACAATTTAATCATGAAAACAAAGGACCTGGTGGAGGTCCTTGAATTCCTCAGAGAAAAATTCCCACAGGTTTCCCGGGTGACCACCTATTCCAGATCCCGGACGGTTATCCGCAAATCGGTCGAATCGCTCAAGCTCATCCGGCAGGCGGGACTCGACCGGGTACACATCGGTCTCGAAACCGGGTACGATCCGCTCCTGAAGCTGATGAAAAAGGGCGTTACAGGCGCACAGCACATAGAGGCCGGGAGGAAATTGCTGCAAGCCGGTATGGAACTTTCTGAATACGTCATGCCGGGCCTGGGAGGGCAGGAAATGTGGCGGGAACATGCGAAAGAGACCGCCAATGTTCTCAACCAGATCAATCCGCACTTCATCCGCCTGCGCAGCTTAAGGGTTCCCAGACGGGTGCCGCTGCACGAGAAACTGGAAGACGGCACATTCACCATGCAGACCGATGATATGGTGGCCGAAGAGATCCGGCTGCTTATCGAGTCTCTGGAAAACCTAACCAGTACCATAACCAGTGACCACATCATGAACCTGCTGGAGGAGGTCAGCGGTAAGCTTCCCGAAGATAAAGAAAAAATGCTGGATGTCATCCGCAATTATCAGGGACTTCCCGACACTGACCGCCTGATTTTCAGAGCCGGCCGGCGCGGTGGTGCCTACCGGTCAACCGACGACCTGAAAAACGACCCGGTTACCTATCGAAAAATTAAAAATCTGATTTCTCAAATCCAGGACAATGAAGGATCGGATGGGGTAGAAAAATTTTTAACCGATCTGGTTGACAGATACGTCTGATGGCCCTATAAAAGGTCGTTTTTATAGGGTGTCAATTCCTTAACCCGAAATTTCATGAAAAAATCGAAAGCTATAGAAGCAAAAAAAAAGGGACAATTGAGAATTCTGGGTACCGGCTCGTATGTGCCCCCAAAAATTGTTACCAATGACGACCTGGTAAGCATGGGGCTGGACACGACGGATGAATGGATTGTCAAACGAACCGGCGTGCGGGAAAGAAGGATGGCGGCGCCGGACGTTACCACCTCCGACCTGGGTTTTGAGGCTTCAATCCGGGCCCTGGAAATGGCCGGCATGACGCCCGGAGACATCGATTTGATCATCGTTGCCACCATTACACCGGACACCTGCTGCCCATCAGCCGCCAACTGGTTGCAGGCCAAGTTGGATGCCCCTCAGGCCGTAACATTTGACATCACAGCCGCCTGCTCCGGTTTCATCTTTGGAATCAACGTCGCCGATCAATTTCTCAGCAATAATACATATAAAAACGTGCTGGTGGTGGCATCCGAGGTGATGACCCGGACACTGAACTGGCAGGATCGTTCGACCTGCATCCTCTGGGGAGACGGTGCCGGCGCCGCGGTATTGGCCCTGGATGATAAAGGGCCGGAGGTGTTATCGTCCCACATTCACACTGACGGCGCCAATGGACAGGACCTACTGCTTCCGGGCGGCGGTTCCAAAACCACGCCGATTTCCCACGAAAGTGTGGATGAGGGTCGCCACTTTCTCAACCTGATTGAAGCCAATATGAGTTTTCGCGTGGCCGTACGTCATTTTATGGATTCCATTAAAGAAGCCGCGGAATTTAACAATGTGCGGATTGATGACATCGCCTGGATCATTCCGCACCAGGCCAACATCAGGATGTTTCAGTACATTTCAAAATCCCTGAAAATCCCGTTTGAAAAATTCTATATGACGGTCCACAAATACGGCAATATTTCCTCGGCCTCCTGTGCCATTGCCCTCGATGAGGCGGTGCGGGACGGAAGCATCCAGCCCGATGATCTTGTCTGCCTCCCGGTCTTTGGCGGCGGGTTGACCTGGGGAAGCGCGCTGCTCCGCTGGTAAAAATTTAGTTTGTTGGGTTTATTGAGTTCGTTGAGTTTGTTGAGTTCATTGTGTTTGTTGGGTTTGCTCAGTTCCAGGAATTTAGCGCTACCAGGAAATATCTATTTCACCGCGGTTGTTCTTACAGTTATACGTTTTACTCCATGTCCTAAGCCCAGTGCTACCAGTCGAATCGACTGAAAGACTCATCAAACGAAATTAAACAAGAAGCTATCTTAAAAATAGTAGATTATGTTCAAGGGTAAGGCGTCGATTCGGTTTAAAAGCGGAGCGTACACGTAGTACGTGAGCATTATTACCGAATCGCGATGCACCTTAATCTATTATTTACAGATGCTGAATCCCGCTTGCGGGGCAACGCAGCCATTGGACGTAATATGCATTTTTGAGATAGCTTCTAATCTTCCTGCGGCCATTGCATTTCGGAGCGCTCCTCGGTAAAATAGCAGAAGCGATTCCACTCGAACTCTCTGTTGCTGATTGGACAGCGCAGTTTAACCTTACGGTCGGTGACACCGACAACTTCCCAGTCGCCTTTACGCGGACCGCCTTCGATGTTAATTTTTTGCCCCTCGTAAAACGAATATGGTTTGAATAGAGTAACCGTGTGTTCGGCCATGTTTCTTTCTCCTCCAATACGTAACCAACTCGAAAAATACGCCGAGTTGGCAATGTTAGATTTTTATTAATATTTAGACGATTGACAAAACAGATGTCGCCCCTATAAGTAGTGACCTGATTGACACAATGCTTCCGTATCGTTATAATGACAGGAAATCTCAGGAGGAAATACTCACAGCTGAATGAATATGCCGACTGCACACCCCAAATATGCAGAGTATGATCAGGCAGTTAACCGTCGCCTCTTTCTTAAACTGGGTGCCCTGGCTACAGCCGCAGCGCTGACCCCCACACCGGTGTTTGGCGCAATTGAACGATTGTTTCAGCCGGAAAGAAACCTGTCATTTTTTAATACCCACACCGGTGAAAGCCTTTCATCCTGCTATTTCCGCAGCGGCAGATACAACCCCACAGCTTTGAAAGACATCAATTACATCCTGCGGGACCACCGAACCGGTGGCATCAAAGCAATTGAAACGCACCTGCTCGATATTTTGCATGCCCTTTCCATTGAGCTCAAGACAGATGCTCCGTTTCACGTCATTTCCGGATACCGATCGTCAAAATCTAATACCATACTCCGCAGAAAAAGCAAAAAAGTGGCCTCCAGAAGCCTGCACATGCAGGGCAAGGCAATTGACATCCGCCTTCCGGAATGCAGCACAGCCGTGCTGCGAGACACTGCTTTGAAATTGAGGGCAGGCGGCGTCGGTTACTATCCCCGCTCTGACTTTATCCACATTGACACCGGCCGCGTCCGTTACTGGCAGTGACTTGCGGCTAAGTCCATGTATTCGTAATTACGACGACGTATTAGATAATGAAATCATAAATAATAAAATATCCGGGTTAGGCCTTTGGTGGTCTTTCCCTCAAAGCGTACCCCAGCGGCTCATCGCGGTTATAAATATCATCCCGAAAATGAACATTTCCAACGTCATCCACCCAGACCGTCCAGTAAAGAATATGCACCGGAATCCGGTTCCGTAACCGGACGACCTGGTTTTTTTCACTTTTAATGGCCTTGAATATATCCTGCCGTGACCAGCGGGGATTATCCGCCAGCAGGAACTGCACCAGTTCAATCGGTTTTTCCACGCGAATACAGCCCGAGCTGAAACCGCGCCGGGTCCGCTGAAACAACCTTCGGGAAGGGGTGTCATGCAGATACACGGCAAATTTATTCGGAAACATAAATTTGACCCGGCCCAGATCATTGTGCGGTCCCGGTTCTTTCCGGAACTTATAGTGAAAATTATCCCGGTGGACCCGTGACCAGTCGACGGTCTTCGGATCGACCTCTTTGGCCCCGGCACGCCAGTTTTCAAACACTTTTATCCTGCGGCGGGCAAGATAACCCGGGTCCCTGCGGACTTTATGAAGAATGTCTTCAACCGCAATCTTTCGCGGTATATTCCAGTATGGATTGAAAACCAGGTATTTCATTTGTTCACTGAATACCGGTGTGCGCCGGTAATCTCTGCCCACCACCACCCGCATCTCCATGACCGTATGATTGCTTTGGACCACGCTTAATTTAAAATCGGCTATGTTGACAAGGATATATCGCTGCCCGAGTTCATGGGGAATCCAGCGCCACCTCTCAAGATTCAGTTCGATCTGTCGAGACCGAATTCCGGCCGGAACATTGAGGATGCCCAGGGTTTTGGCATCGATTTTCCCATTCGCTACCAGTCCATGACGCGCCTGAAAGTTACGGATGGCCTGTTCCAGGGTGTCATCAAACAGGTACACGTATCTGTAATCCGATGGATCCAAATCACCCGACATCTCAAGACGTCTGCGGAGCACGGAAATCTGTGCCCCGTGATCTCCCTTTTGCCAGTGCCAACCTTCCGGAATGCGCGGCCACCCGCCTGATTTCTCGATTTGGCGGTAACGCCGCAGCGTGTTTTTTAGTGCCTGATACCCGGTATGGGGGGGTCGAAGACTGTCCAGAACGCTTTCGATCCGATTTGTTTTGAGTGCCGTTCGCAGAACTTCTGCCAGATTGGCCGAAGGGTTTTCTACGATCCACTCTGAATGAATTGTTTCAGGATTCACCCGCCCGGCCAGCAGATGAGATCCCAGCAAAAGAAAGGCGTCCGTGAAGAGCAATTCCAGGTCCACCAGCATCTCCGGTTTCAACGGTTTGTTTACAGCCTGCTTCCGTTTGACCTCGTTCAGAAGCAACTGCAGATTGACGGCGTGGTAATCAGCAGGCCTGAGGCCATCTTCACGGGCATTATTAATTGCTTTGATCAGCGATTCCGCCATAGAAATCGAGCCGTCCTTGCCGATCCAGGCCGGTTCGAAATTTCTGCGTGCGTAAAAGAGCGGCAGGTCCTTTATACCGCAGATTAATTCATCCCGGCAGGTGAACTTTGCCTGTCGACGTTCGGTTTCGATTCTTTGCCGCAGGCGATCGTTTAAATCCTCTGGCAGGAGACCACCGGCAAAAATTGATGTCGACCCGGAGGCATTAAAAAAGAATAATAATATCAGACAATACAGCGGTTTTTTGTTCATCGAGTCTCTCTTTATTAGATGCATTTAACGAGCGAAATATTCGGATACAATTTGCTGCTGACCCAATAGATCCTCTACTAAAGTCGACCCGGCTTTGGTTGGCCTTACAGGAATAAAATAAGCACCGGATAAAAAGACGCCAGGCTTCTCACCCGGCTAAACTCTTTACAAACTGTTAAGAGGATATATTTTACTGAATATATTCGAGTTGAAACATCGACCGATAGGAGGGATAAAAATGGAATTTAAAAAAATATTGTGGCCGACCGACTTTTCAGGCAGTTCTGAAAAGGCGCTGCCGTACGTCAGGTCTCTCACTGAAAAATACAACACCGAAATTCATGTCATATATGTCATCGAAGATATTGCTCACCATAAATCGTGGTACGGAGACTTTGAACAGGAACATATAGAAAAAATTTTGAAATGGGAGGAAAAAACAGCCAAAGAAAGACTGGATCAGGTATGTTCAAGTTACCTTGAAGGGTGTCCGCTGTATATCAAGCATATTGCCGTCGGTGACCCGGCTCAGGAAATCCTTAAACTCGCGGAAAAAGAAAAAGTGGATGCTGTTGTTATGGCGACCCGCGGGCTCAAAGGGCATTTCGGTTTCGGGAGTGTTGCCGAAAAAGTGGTAAAGAATTCAGCGGTACCGGTGATTACGGTTCCCGGGACGGAAAAAAAGTAGCGCATATTTTGTGCCGAATTAAAGGCCGCAAAAGCAGTCTGCATTTGCTCCCATTAAAGAGTGAGCTAAAGTTTGAATTGAGCTAAAGTGCCTAAAATTATGGAATTCTATCAATCTTAAAAACCAGATGGAGCGAAGCGACACCTTAACCCTGGCCCAGACCGATCACCAGTACTATATAAGCATAAGTCTGGTGTGAAATTGCACAAAGACTGCATCAAATTTAAATCACGCGTCGCACCAGG
>DAOVBC010000042.1 GCA_030670715.1 Deltaproteobacteria bacterium
TAAAGGTGCCCATGAATTCTCCAAAATAAATCGCAATTTGCTGTTTCATTTTCTGGTCCTTCATCCCTGCAGAAGACTTGCAATTCTTTCCGCCTTGTAAACTTTCCCCTGGGCTACGACAACACCTTCAATGGCCAGTGCCGGGCTGAGAAGCAGCCCGTATTTTGCGCGTATTTCTTCTGAAAGCGTCCATTTCTTTTCGATTAGAGCCTCAATTCCGGTTTCTGCTATCGCCTTTTTGGCATTGTCCAGCAGTTCATTGCATTTCTTGCATGGGGGCTCAAGGCCGATGACTTCAATATGTATCATGGGTTATCACCTTGTGATCGATAAAAAGAGACCGGGACGAATACGACTCGACCGTCTCATGGCAGAGGTTTACAGGTTCAGCGTTCCGGGTTCAAGGTTCATGGATCACGGATTCAGGGTAGCTTTTTTTAGTAGACCATGCGAGTTAGCTCCATGGTCAACTGCATGCCTCAATTTTCTCAAATTGTTCTTTTTTCATAAGTTCTTCCAAGAGAGTTCACGAATCAACGGTTCTATAGTGGTTGTCAAAAAAACGTTCCGGTATTCCAACGTTTTTTTCTACAACCACTTATACCGCAATTCCGTATTTCTGAACATAATTATGGAAAGCGGTATAAACCTCTGAATCTCAAACTCTGAACCTTTGAACCCCGAACCCTGAACCCGTTAAAAGTTACGTTTCACGAATAACATAAGGCGGTTCGGGATAGGCAGGACTGAAGCACTGAAGATCCTCAACCACCACTGCCACCCCTGTTTGTGCGGCAACCGTATCCAGCGCATGACGCACCAGTTTTTCCAATACCTCCGGATCGAGCCGAACGCGTGCATTCAGGATGAGTGAGCCGCTGGAAAGTTTACCCGGGGACACCCCGCTTACCGCCGGTTCAGCATTAAGATGCGTCAAATTGGCCCACATCGATTTACCGGCACTGGTGAGGACAAACTTTAAATGCCCGATATCGCCCTTTTCGTCCCTGAAAGCTTCACGGAGATTAACCGCCAGGGCTTTGAGGTACGCAGCGGCATCAAACGGTTCGGAGGCGTTGAGTTTGATTGCCGCATTCAGCCAGCCCAGCACCGCTTCGGCCGCGGCATATCGATCGTAATCGATTTGACGCAAAACGGTATTTGCTCCCGGCCTGCCGGAAAGGAGCAGCTCCAGCCACCGGTCCATACCGTCGCCTTCCTTGGCTGAAACGGCCATCACATCCTTGCCCGAAAACTTTTCACTTATGGCGGACAGAAGCCTATTCTTCTCATTTTCTGCAAGCAGGTCAACCTTGTTGAGCACAATGATATCAGCCTCCTCCAGCTGCTTTTGGAACAGGTAGGCGACTTCTTCCGGGAAGCCTGTCTCGTTTTCGCCCAGCAGCAGTTCACGCACCCGGTCCGGATCGACCATCGTGGAGAAGGGCGCAAACCGAAACGCTTCATGATAATGAATCTTTATCGGATTTGCCACTGCGGCCACAAAATCGGTGCAACTGCCGACCGGCTCACCCAGCAGGATGTCCGGGTTGTGGGCAAGAATTTTCTCGATGCTTTCGATCAACTCATCGAACTTGCAACAAAAGCAGCCTTTTACCACCTCTTCGATCGGCACACCGAGTTCGCTGAGCATCTGCCGTACAATGACGGTATCCACCAGGTTTTCGCTCTGGTCATTGGTAATGATTCCTACGCGCATACCGTTATCAAGCAGGTACCTGGCTATGGCAGCCAGGGCCGTGGTTTTTCCGGAACCGAGAAACCCGCCTGCAAATATCAATTTCACGGGCTTTTTGACATCCAGCTTTTTGGGAGCACTCATATATTCACCTCCTGTCCTTGATCTCCGCAAGAGCCGTACAGCAATCGAGTGGGGGTTGCTGAATTCTACCTGCGCATTCTGTCTGAAAGCCGGGCGGTCATCAGTGGACGACTGTGGCTTTTCAGTTCCCTACTTCGGTTTGAGGTTTCAAGAAACGTGGCGTGACTGCCGTCGCTAAATCGGGTAACTGTTTTATTTTATTTTGCTCCTTGAGGAACTGTGCCGTTTCGCGCAGGCTGGACAGAATCGCCTCGTCGAGCGTTAACCGGTACGAATGTCGCTTCATTGCCTGGCGGGTGACTTCTGAAGGAAGGCCCGTCGTGTCACCCAGGATTTTGACCGTTTCATCAGGGTTTTCACGGACGAACTCTTCGGCTGACCGAAGTGCACCGATAAAGCGCAGGAGATCCTTTTCGCGATTTTTTATAAATGTTGCGTGTGCGAGCATCATGATGGGATACTGGTTGCCCAAACCTCCGAAAGTGATGAGTTCACGCCCGCCTTTTAGTTCGGCAAGGGACGGTGTCGGTTCACTCGCCGCAAATGCTTCTATGGAACCCGCCATGAGTGCGACAGGCATGGTGTTGGGATTGAGATCAACGACAGTTATGGCGGCACGGGGTATGTTGCCGGCCGCCAGGGCGGCCAGAAACCCTCCGTGGGTCGAAGTCCCCTTCTTAATACCGATCCGCTTGCCGCGCAGATCCTCAAGCGTTCGATAGGGGGCGGCGTTTTGCACGATGAGTCGGTGACGGTGTTCGCCGGTACTGTGACTGGCGATAATCTTAAGGTTTGGGTGCTGGACAGTGGCAAAAATAGCTGTGGTGTCCCCCATCGTTCCGATATCAGCTGAACCCGAATACAGGGCTTCCGCACAGGCCGGACCGCTGCTGAAACGAAGCGGCTTGATCACAAGGCCCTGCTTTTTGAAGAATCCTTTTTCTACGGCAACAATGGGAATAGCACTGCCGATGCGGTTTTGAAAAGCAAACCGAATGGGCTTTGTTGTATTCACCACTTCGTTTTGGTCACAAGATATAATGAGGGCCGCAACGAATAAAATCAAACAACAATCGCGGAACCTTGAATGGATACAGGTCAAATTCATAAGATTCTATCGCTTTTTTTTTCTGACGGTTTTATGCAGCAGGGAAGTGCATCCAGTGAGGTGCGCAGTGAAGCGATTATATCGTGAAACTCGGCCGATAAACGCTTCCGGGGCCGTTTCAGGGACAGGATCATATCCCCGTAAATGCTTTTCGGGGCAGGCCCCATGATAATCACCCGATCTGCAAGGTAGACAGCTTCTTCAACACTGTGTGTAACGTAAAGTAAAGTGCGCCGGTGTGCATCCCAGACTCTCAGCAGTTCATCTTGAAGATGCTCACGTGAATTGACATCCAGACTGCTAAAGGGCTCATCCATGAGCAGCGCTTGCGGCTCCAGTGCAAGCACTCTGGCAATGGCTATGCGTTGTCGCATTCCTCCGGAAAGCGTATGGGGGTATGCATTTGCGTGGAGGGCCATGCCGACGAGATGCAGATATTCCGTGGCGGTTTTTGTGCGATCATTGTTATTCAATCCCCGTTGGCGCAACCCAAATTCCACATTCTGGCGGACGGTCAGCCATGGAAAAAGGGTTGCGTCCTGAAAAACGACGCCCCGTTCGGGTCCCGGACCGGTGACGCGCGCATCGTTAAACAGGATCCGACCGCGTGAGGGTTTGATAAAACCGGCAACAAGATTGAGAAGGGTTGTCTTTCCGCAACCGCTGGGTCCCAGTAAACAAACAAATTGTCCCTCAGGAATGGTGAGATTGATATCCGACAATATCGTTGCGGATTCGCGACCGTTATAACGATACCTTTGGCTGATATTTTCAATCCGTATCATCACGCATCACGATCCAGCGCCCAACGTTCAATGGTTCGCTGCTCCAATGGATTGAAAATGAACTGCTCGAAAACCAGACCGATGGCACAGATAACTCCCAGGCAGGCAAAGGCGGACGCATAATCAAGTGTCCAGCGGGCCTGGATTATGGAATAACCCAGACCGGTGCCCGTACCCACAATCATCTCGGCCGCAACAAGAACCCGCCATCCGTTTCCAAGACCAATCCGAAGCCCGCTTAAAATAGCGGGCAGTGAACCGGGCAATAACACCTGAAGAAACAGCGCTTTCCTGCCGGCCCCCATCATGAGTGCCGCACGGACAAATGTGGTGTCCAGCCGTTTGACTCCTGAAAGCACGTTGATGGCTACCGGCGTAAAGGCGGTCATAGCGATCATGAAAATTGTGGCGGTTTCACCGATTCCAAAGATTAGAATGGCCACCGGAATCCACGCCAGTCCGGGTATGAGCTGGAGTATGTGCAAAATCTTGTAGGTTGCATCTTCGAACGGACGTGACCATCCTGCGGCCAAACCATAACCAATTCCCGCTATGGCGGCGATGCCAAAACCAAAAAGCCAGCGTGCGAGACTGTCGAGAATATGACGGTACAACGTGTGATCGGAAAGGAACTGCCCGCCGAGCAGGGAGCCGAGTTTAACACCGGTCTGCCACGGTGTCGGAAACGGAACACCTTTCACAGCCGTCACCATAAGCGCTATCGTCTGCCACAATAACATGAATATAAGGACGGGAATCAGGTTCTTTAATATGCTTCGACCCATGTGAAATATCTTCCGATTCGTTTATACCTGCACCTTTGGAAGGACAGCTGATGGGAAAACCGTCCGTGCCTGATCAAAAAATCTTCCGATCAACAGCACCTGATTGCCCAAAGTGTTCATCCAGCGCCACAGGCACTCTGTTCCGGTTTCAGTGAGGTAGTACCTTCGTTTCGGCGGACCCTTCTCGGTGGTATCCCATTCGGATGAAAGCATTCCTCTTCGTTCAAGCATATTCAGATGACGATACAGGCCGGTAATGTTCACCCCCACGGAAAAGTCTTCAATGTAGCCTTTAATGATCTTCCGGATTTCGTAACCGTGGGTTCCCTGATGGTGGTAAAGCGTAAGAAGAATCCAGGGGCCGGCCAGATTACTCATATTCTTACCCGAGCAGGGGCAGTCTTTAATGTCGATGGTCATGCCCTGATAACCTCCATGGTAATATATTATACCATGTATACTAACAGATAACTTTGATTCGTCAATCGGCTAAAAGATGAATTTTCAAATTAAGTGGGTTGATTTCAGAAAAATGTCGGCAGGCTTAGCAGTGTCTTAACCGCGACGAGTCAGAGCGCATTATGATGATGGCGCCTGTATATTTCCAATCTCCGGTTTTCTTGATAACTATCCGTTCGGTTTTTCCATAAATTCGGATACATATTTGGCAGCCCTTGCCCCATCGGCACAGGCGGTCAATACCTGATACATATTTTTCTCTCTGATATCACCGGCGGCAAACAATCCCGGTATCGATGTCATCAAGCGGGTGTCCGTTTTTAAATACCCGTCGGCTGTTGTATCGGCTCTTAACTGGAGCATCCGGAGGTTGGGTTTCCACCCGATGGCCAGAAACACGCCGTCCACAGGGATTTCTGATGTTTTGCCTTCTCTGGTTTTCACAATGAGCGCTTCAACAAAATCCAACCCCGCAAAACCGGTTACTTCGGTGCCATTCAGCATCTCGATATTATTTTGCTGTGCAATCAATTGCTGATGTGCAGCATCCATTTTAAGAGTTTGTCTCCGGCAAATCAGAAAAACTTTATTGGCAACACGGGACAGGGTCATTGCGTGCTGTCCTGCTGCATTATCACTGCCGACAACCGCCAGGGTGGCGTTTTTATCCCTGAACAAGGGACCGTCGCAGACCGAACAGAAATTGATGCCTTTCATGTCGGCATGGGCCACCGGCAGCCTTTTGGGCACACGACCGCTGGCAATAATGGCACAGGGTGCGGTGTAACTCAGCCCGTTTGCATCCATACCCATGAAAGCCTTCCCATTGTGATCGAGTTGTTCCAGGCGGCTCATCGTAAACACCGCACCTTCCATCTGGGCTTGCTGAAAAAGCTTCACGCCGAATTCCGTACCGGAGATACCTCCGAGAAATCCCGGTAAATTCGTTATATTTTCAATCATATAGGTGATTCCCCCGGGGGTGTCGCCAAAAACGACCACTTTAAGACCCAGACGCTGTCCGTAGATCGCAGCGGTTGACCCGGCCGGGCCGGTTCCCACAATCATAACATCATAAAGATTTTCCGTCATGATAATCACTGTCCCGCGTTTTGGGTGGAGATCAGTCCTCTGAAAAAGGCTGATACACGCCCATGTTTGTCCAATTTCCCGTTTTCGCAGCCTCCTCGATGCCGTCCATGGCATCGGGGGGACCGATAAATACGAGGATGTTTTTATTGGTGATATCCTCGTCGGGGATATCGGTTTTTTCGATCGTCCAGTCTCCCATCACAAAATTGAAGATGTGCATTTCGTCGTTTTCTTGGACAAATCCTTTGGCCCTCACAACGGCGGCGGGGAGGGCATCGGCGATTTGTCTGACTTCATCAAGGTTGTCTCCGGTCCAATGATAGGCAACGGATACGAGCATATCCGGCGGCGTGATTTCAAGATCGGGGTCATCAAGCAGATTATCGAGAAACGCCTCGAGCTCGTCGTCAGATAAAACCGGTCTTTCTGCATCAGGGAGATGTGAATTGTCCGATGCCGATACGGCTGGATCATCGAATCCAAAAAAAGTGTTTAGAGGGATATCCGCATAGGTGGTTTCGAAAAAAGTGGGGTCTGAATGGAACTGACGAATCACCTTTTTGGTCTCGGCAATTTTTTCAGCAGAAGCCACATCGGTTTTATTGATAATGAATACACTAGAAGATGCGATCTGCTTTTCCAGAGAGGCATAGACTGCATAAGCGTCCAGAAAGTGAGCGGCATCAATGATGCAGAACTGCTCCATGAACTGGAAACGGTTATTGAAAATCGGCAGCATTAAATCTTTTTTTAAATCCGATGGGTTGGCAACACCGGTGGATTCGATAAGCATGACATCCGGTTTGACCGTTGTGCTGAGTTCGTAGAGCCCTTTGATGAAATCGGTCTTGACGCAGACACAGAAGATGGATCCCTTGCTGATCTCCATCATATCGATGTCTTCACCTTCGACCAGGGTGCCGTCTACCCCGATCTCCCCGAACTCATTAACGAGGATCGTAAGCTTTTTGTCCTGCGGAAACCTGTTGAGAATGCGGTTTAACAGGGTTGTTTTGCCGCTTCCTAAAAAGCCGGTAATGAGATAGACGCCGGTGGTCTGAGCCATTGTCTATAATTTCTCCCCTATTTTTTTTTTGATCTCATCCGCTGATATAACCTTACCGGTGGAAATCACTTCGCCGTCAATGATAAGACCCGGTGTCACGAACACCCCCATTTTAGCAAAGTATTTGATATCGGTTATTTTTTTAACTTCGATCCTCGACGATGGGTCAAAAGCCGCAGCAGCATTCATTGTGTTTTCATAGAGCTGGTCACAGCGTTTGCAGCCGGGTCCTAATACTTCGACTTTCATGTCGCCTCCTCAGTTTGGTGCGTGTATGATATCATGTGCGATCGCCCAAACCCGGACAAGCCAAAACGAAAAAATTTTTAAGCCGGGAAATTTACAATAATGCACTGACAAATCAAATGCTGGTTCATTGCATCGACGGTGCCGTCATTGGTACAGCGGTTCGGCTCGCCCGTTACCGCCCAGCCGCAATGGGTTTTGGCAGAATTTGCATACACCCAGCGATCCTTCGGACGCAGCAAAATGTTTCCAGAACCCCTCGTAGGCCCTCAGGTCTTCGGATGTCATTGTATGGGAAAGATCGTCGGGATGCTCCAGGGGTCGTATGCGATCGGTCTTGCCGCAGTATGGGCACAGGGTGCCGAAAAGCGCCATGTCCGTCTTCGGCAGGCCATGGTCGATGGCAAACGATCTCAGCTGTTCAAGAATGTCGTTGGTATTCAAAATGTCGCAGACCTCGGATGTGAAGAAAGGCCCCTTGCGGGGCCCTTATTTGAGGTTGTTTGGATGTGTTACTTCTTGACTTTAGAATCCGTGCGCGTGGCCAACCCGGCACCAGCCTTGGCAAGGTTTTCCTGGATCTTGTCAAATTGAAATCCAACGTCTCTGAGCGACTCGATCCTATCCTTCATGGCTTCCGAGGGTGCACGCTTGGCCATTTCATCAATGAGTTCCTCGTATTGAGGAATGATGCTCGGAAATACAATGTCTCTTTCGATGCATATGGACGGCAGGACCTGAACACCGAGTTCCATAAATTTACCGATACCGTCTTTGTTCTTAATCGACCATTCAGTGTATTCGATCATTTCCTGGACATCATCGGGCAGGGCTGCGATGGATTCCATCATGTATCCACAAGCAGCGCACTGAACGCTGTCCAACGTCACCACATCTATGGTTATTTTGTCTGCCATGATCCGAATTCTCCTTTCTTAGAATGGTTTACCAAGATTCCGGATACTTGGCATAATATTGATCAAACCAGTCTCTGACCTCAATTGCCTGATCCATATGTTCCACCGGAACATCGTAAGGCATATCTCAGCCAGGGGCGAATGTGTATCCGTGTTGTCCTCCTGCAGCCAGGCTTACTATGGCATCTTCTCTGGAAGAAAGCAGTCCCAGGCTCAAAGCCAGCGTCAGTTTTAGGTTGCCGCCGAAACCGACACCGTATTTACGGGCCAAGTCACGGATGAAGTTCATGTTCATCTGCTCATCGACGGCGAAACCGTGGGTACCGACCTGACAGACTTCTTCCATAACTTTGGTGGCGTCGCCGCAGATAAAAAAGGACGATGTTATACCGGCGTCATGAATGACTTTTGTGGCTGCCTGACAGTTGGGGGTGACATACTCCTTGAATGTCTCCGGACGAATCTGTGAGGCCACGGGATCGACGTTGGCGATGATATCGCAACCCATTTCAGCATAGAATTCTGCCGATGTTGCGCCGATTTCACCGGCGAACTTGCATACTTCAGCTGCAAAATCCGGGTGCTTGTAAACATCGGTGAAAATCCGTACACCGGCCAGGTGAGAGGCCAGTGTCAGCGGACCGCAGAAAAGACCCATCAGCGCGCAATCCAATTCTTCCAGCTGCGGTTTGGCAATTTTTGCGGCTTGAAAAAGGACCGGCCATCGTCCGGAGTCTTGGGTCGGAAGCTGAAGACCCGCCTCGGCGGGTGTTTTGTCAGAGCAGGGATGGTTGGTAACTGAGGGAACATTATCGGCCCACCACTTCAAGTCGCATCCCACGGCATTGGCTTCAACAGACAGGTCAAATACCAGGGGAATACCATCGGCTTTATACCGTTGAGCCGCATTCACGACCCCCTTTGCCAGCAGCTCGGGGTCTTTGAGCATTTTGTCTGCCGGCTCATTGATCAAAAAGGCGCAATGAACCCCTGCATAAGGTACCCAGGGTGGTTTTTGAGTCCTTTTTCCTCTGTAGGCGTCAAGTAGCATTTGTTTGGCCATTTGCTATCTCCTTTCTCTTTTTTAGCGTTAACGCTTGCTTCTACCTTACCAGTCTACAAACGTTCTTTTCTTATCACCTCCTTTCCTTTTCAGTACATACCGTACAAACTGAATGCCTGAGTTTTTTAACGGTAATTAATTTTAAATTTTCCGACAAACAGCATCCATTTTCCGGTATGTAACTCATGTAGCCCCGTATGTGTTTTCCACATTCCCGACTAATTTTGTCAAGTTAATTTTAAATTTATTCGTTTTTCCTATTCCAGCAATATAATGGCATAGTAGTTGAAATCCTGACAGTGGTGAGTAGCAACTGTTGAAGTCGCACCGAGGTTGCGAAGAGTGCCGATAACATCAATGGAAAACGACTCCACCGACGGTCTTTTTTCCTGAGGAAAAAGGCAATCCTCAGGATACGCACATTCTTTGCAAAGAGCACAGCACTCTCCAACAAGACTGAAAGCTTTGTAATAACCTTCAAGAAAAAGCATCCGTTCCATGCTAATGGTGCCCTTCCAGCACCGCACCTGGTTGGCTCTTTTTCGGCCGTTTTCGAGATAAAAATCCGTACAGTTCTTGCTGCCCACAAGCAACAGAGCCAATGAATACTCGCCAAGGATCAATCGCGCTTTTTCGGGAACTGGCGTGGCCGGAGGACAGGTCCAATTGGTGTTGTAACGGTTGCAGCCATAGCGGCACTTGATGTGCACCCATTCAGCGACGACGATTTTATCCGTGCCGAATGGAAATATGGCATTCAGTCCGTATTTTTTCCCTTTCTTAAGAAGGCGCTGGGTTAAGGCAAAAGAGATGCCTTCGTTGTTTTTAAAGGGAATGATTTTTTCGTTTTTCATCGGTATCGTTTCCCGCACAGGGTTGAAAACGAATGCACACATCCTTCGGCAGGGCCATCCCCAGGGCCACTTCCACGGTTTTCAATACCGCCGATGGAATGGCACACGAGGGGTGACAGCCTGATTTTTCCGCCGCCACATAGACCGGATTGCGCGTCAACGGCATGAACAACTCCTTCAGCGACATCTCCGCCAACCGTCCGGCAAGCATTTGAATCTGCTTGCACTCGGCGGAATCGGTGATGTCGATGGACACAATCCGTCGGTCAATTTTCCGGGCCCTGATGCGGCATATGTTCCCGCAGATGCCCGGCGCTATGGTCACACATGCCTGATCGGGCCCAATACCCGTTGCCTTGTCTGCCATGGCCGCCCCGCCCTACTGGTCCAGCACATCATCGGGAACGATTCCTCGAAGATGCGGAAAGTCATCGGTCATGTGCGGCAACTGCATGGCCTCCATGAACTCCTGTTGGAAGTTTCCTTCCACCGTTAGTTCGATGTATTCCACGTTGCGGGAGCACCAGTTGGCCTCCACACGCTTTTTCACGTTCAGCAAAGCTGCCCGGCATCCGTCCCCGGCCGCGTTGCCCACACCCTGGATCATTTCGATCTTGCAATCCGGGAACAGGCCCATGATCAGGGCCTTGGTGGGTTCCACGTGGGTGCCGAAGGCCCCTGCAATCTTGATGGTATCCAACTTTTCCAGGCCCATCCGTTTCACCATGAGTTTGCATCCCGCATACAGTGCCCCCTTGGCCAGCTGAATCTGACGAACGTCTTTCTGGGTGATGACGATGTCTTTGTCGATGCTGGATTCTTCGGCCCAGGCCAGCACAAATTCCGGCTGGTTGGTGTCCGGATTTTTACGAAAACGCGGATGGTCCTTCAATTCTTTTTTATTGAAGACACCGCTTTTCATAATGACACCCGACCGGTACAACTCGGCCAGTACGTCCAGGATGCCCGATCCGCAGATACCTTTGGCCTTCATCTCCTTTGGCTCGGAGTATTTGCGCCAGGCATCCCGGCCGATCACCTTGTAATCGACCTCCTTGGTCTCCGGA
>DAOVBC010000249.1 GCA_030670715.1 Deltaproteobacteria bacterium
GGAATTTATGCGTTTGGCATGCGCACGCTTGAAAAATTTGTATCACTGAACCAAAGTCCGTTGGAAATTACCGAAAAGCTCGAGCAACTGCGTCTGCTTGAAAACGACATACCGATCAATGTGGTGCTCACTGCCTACGAAAGTATAAGTGTGGATCGACCTGAGGACATCAGTCGGGTAAGCCAAATTCTTGGGCAAGAAACAGGATAAAAAGATGAATCGTATTAAAACAATTGCTTTTAACATTGGCCGTTTTTGCCCAAAACTACATGCCCACGCACGTGCTTTTTTGGCAATCGGTATTTTTTTCGCAAAAGACCTGAGCCGGGTTCCCAACGGCTCGATTGTATTTTTTCCACTCCAGCAAAACTTTCTGAGCTGCGGGCTTGCCGGCATTGTGGCGTTTAAGAAAAAAAGAAAAACAGCAGATACCATCGATACGGCTGCATTGAACGCCATGGCCGAAACTATTCAAGCCCACCGCTTTCAAAATTGCAAAGAAAAAGGTTATGACCTTGATAGGTATTACCTGGGCGGAAGGGAACTCATAAAAGATTTTTTGAAATCGGCGCATACGCTTAAAAGCAAAGAACAGTTCTTTACGATTTTCACGCATCAGGACGTACAGCAAGAACTCATTAAAATTGCCGGTCGCCTCAACCGTATCATCATTTCCGAAGCACAATTGCTAAGCGCGCAAATGGGCCATCTCGCAACCCCGGATGTCGCAGTGCTGTTCACGCGAATTGAGGACTTGAGAGACATCGCCTGGTGCCTTTCATCTGAAATCGGGGATAATGTTGAAAATATAAAACATCTGATGGCGGCCAACGGGGAGCCGCCAAGTCATCATGCCCTGAATATATTTAAAAACATCAACGCCGTATTAAACAGCATCGACCGCCTGGAAGTCCGGGGACGTGACTCGGCCGGTATTTCACTGTTTTTTATCCTGGATCAGAAGGAATACAAAAAGTTCAGGTCCACCCTGGCCAATTCGAACCTGCTCGACCGGCTGGAGGGGCGGTGGCAAGAAAATGTGCTGGTTAACAATAACATCAGTATTCACAAAACCACGAATAACGTTGACGGTGTCCTGGTTACCATCTCCTTTGTATACAAGATCGCGGCAGAAGTAGGCCGCCTGGGTGATAACATAAGATTCTTGCGCCAGCAGATCAAACAGGACCCGATTCTTCAGGCCATTGCTTATGTCACCCATCGTTATCACACGGTTTCATGCCACACGCGTTGGGCTTCTGTCGGGGCCATAACCGAGCCGAATTGTCATCCCGTGGATAATCAAATGATGCCGAACTGTCCGGAAAAAAGCGGTATCATCCACGTTTGCTTAAACGGAGATATAGACAACTATTTAGAATTGAAGGCCGTGCATGAAGACAACGGCTATTTGTTTCCCAGCGATATTACGACCGATACCAAAGTTATTCCGCTTCAGATCGAAAAATATATCAAACAGGGTGCGAGCGTTGAAGAAGCATTTCGCCTGGCGGTCAATGATTTCGAAGGGTCTCACGCCATTTCCATGCACACCGATCTGGCACCCGGCCGGGTATTTCTGGCCCAGAAAGGCAGCGGCCAGTCGATTTTTGTCGGATTGGCCGATGATCATTATATGCCGACGTCAGAGGTGTACGGCTTTATTGAAGAGACACCATTATATTTAAAACTGGACGGTGAAACACCCATAGCGGGAAAAAGCGGCCCGATACAGGGTCAGATTTTTATTTTAAGTCAGGAAACCGCCGGTGGATTGGAGGGCATCGCGGCCATGCACTATGACGGTACACCGGTGAATCTTAAGGAAAAGGACATCAAACGCACCGCGATCACATCGCGGGATATTGATCGTCAGGATTTCCCCCATTATTTTCTCAAGGAGATCTCGGAATCCCCGGATTCGGTGGAAAAAACCCTGCACAATCGCTGGAAAATAACAGAAGACAACCGGCAATACGTAGTTACACTGAATGAATCCAACGTTCCGGAATTTTTGAGAAAGGCATTGACAGAAAACCGCCGGGTCAAACGTCGCATTCGGCGCATCTATTTTATCGGTCAGGGCACGGCCGGGGTGGCAGCCCTGGCATGTGCCAATATCCTCAATTATTATCTGCGTGATCCCAACGTTTATATCAGCGCTCTCAAGGCCTCTGAGCTGAGTGGTTTTAATCTTGGTGAAG
Source organism: Deltaproteobacteria bacterium (assembly GCA_030670715.1). Lineage (GTDB taxonomy): Bacteria > Desulfobacterota > Desulfobacteria > Desulfobacterales > SG8-13 > DAOVBC01. Next base: position 2,205 of record DAOVBC010000249.1, read on the forward strand.
AGGATGACAATCGCAGCATGGCCGATACCCTGGTCATAGCTATCAGCCAGTCCGGCACCACAACCGACACCAATCGCACGGTTGACATGGTTAAGGAGCGGGGTGCCTATACCATGGCAATTGTCAACCGGAGAGATTCGGATATTACCTTTAAAGTTGACGGCGTCATTTACACCAGCAGTGGCCGGGATATTGAAATGTCCGTGGCTTCAACCAAGGCATTTTATTCCCAGATCATCGCCGGTGCCATTCTCGGTCTTTACATTTCCGGTTTGAGAAAGCGCCGGGATCCGGAATTTATTTCAAACGAAATAAAACGGTTGCTCGAGATTCCGTCTCACATGCGTAAAATCCTGGCCATGGGGGAAACAATCGAAAAATCCGCTAAAAGACTGGCACCCTCAAAAACTTACTGGGCGGCCGTTGGCAGCGGACCGAATAAAGCTTCCGCGGATGAGATCCGCATTAAACTCAGCGAGCTTTGCTATAAAACTATATCGTCTGATTTCGTAGAAGACAAAAAACATATCGATCTATCCTCGGAACCGTTGATCATTGTCTGCGCCGCCGGAACCCGGGGAACCGTCATCGGCGATATCATTAAGGATACGGCCATATTCAAGGCCCATAAAGCAATTCCGGTGGTGATCGCCGATGAAGGCGATAATCGCTTTGACCCCTATGCCCAGGATGTGTTCCATGTTCCGGCAGTTGAAGAACATCTGGCGCCGATCTTGAATACACTGGTGGGGCACATCTGGGGATATTACGCGGCTCTGGCAATAAATGAAGGCTCTCAATTCCTGTATGGTTTTCAGGAGGAAATCCAGAAAACACTGGACCAGCATGGCAACTCCGGTCTCGATGTATACGAAGTCTTCCTGGAAAAATCCTTCAGGGAAAAAATTGCCCGTTTTTACACTGAATTCAGATCCAAAAAGGCCCAAAATCGTTTTCCGGCCATCATGGGTCTTGAGGCGGCTTCAGATTTGACGCTGCTGCTTAAATATCTTTCCGGCAAGCTGCCGGTGTCTGATTTTGAACTCGATTTCGGGCTGAAGGGAACACCCCTGAACATACTGAATCGCCTTTATAATTGCCTGGGAGAATCCATAAACTGCATGGCCAGACCGGTGGATGCCATTAAACATCAGGCCAAAACCGTGACTGTGGGCACAAGCCGCATCAGGGAAAAGGTTGAAGGCAAGCTGTTTGAGGCCCTGGCAGCCCACGGCTTCAACATCTCCCAGCTGACGACCGGCAATATCATTGTTTTGAAAAACTTGCAGGGCGTTATTGCAACGATCAAAGGGGCCATTCGCTATAAAATCGCAAACCTGAACTTCCTCGGTGAACCGACCGATGAGACAACCATCCAGGTTGAAAAGAAGGAAGGCGAGCTGGCCTTGATTCCGTCCCGGGTGGAAACCGACTCGGCGCTTAAAGGAACCAAAAAAATTATCGTGCGGCAGGGCAATGTTTACATCGGTAGGGGACGAAAAGATAACCGCAGCATCTGTGTCATGCCCATCATCTCTTCTTCTCCGAACACCCCCAATATTATCGACCACCTGCTTTTGTTAAATATTTCCTTCAATGAAGGTGTCCCCCTGGCCACAAAAATCAAGGCCCTTGGCGGCAAGCACGAGCATATCAAAAACATTGTTCAGGAAAACAGTATCATCTGGAGGGATGAATTTCTTGAAATGGTTGAAATAGAAGAGTTGTTTGGAAGATCTGCCGAAAAAATCGGTGAATACATTATCCGATCACTCTGAGACTGTGTCATAATTCGTCATCCCGGCCAAGTCCCGCGAAGCGGGCGCGAGCCGGGATCCAGAACGTATTGGTTTCCTTTGTATATTCTGGATTCCGGATCTCCTTCACCTCTGGTGAACTCGTCCGGAATGCCGGATTTGAGGTATCATGACACAGCCTGTCTAGACGTGGTTTCGAAACCCCATCTAAGGGAAAACTGAAAAATATCTCTGATACAGAACGACATAAATCATTGCGCATACACACACAGCGTTCTGCATTTTGACCCTACACGGTAGCTTTAAACTCAACGATTCGAAGGGCGAGTACGCAATTTATTACG
>DAOVBC010000195.1 GCA_030670715.1 Deltaproteobacteria bacterium
CGCCCATTCGCTGTGGACCTTTTCAAAATAGGGACACGGATAAACACAGATTATACAGATATTTTGAGGTTATTTAGCAGAAACTGTATTTAAAATCTGTGGAAATCTGCGAGAATCTGTGTCCTAATGTTAAATCGCTAATAAATACTCCTCTGAAGACTATATACGGGCTTTTTCTCGATACCCCGTTTTAAAAGGTATTATCTTTTATCCAGTATCCAGTATCCAGTATCTTGTCCTCTTATGCACTACTAGTCGTTGACACGATGGTGCTATTTTAAGTTCAGACTACGCTGTGTTGAGACTACTCGTACAGGTGATACTCCCGGCTCACCTGTACGAACTGATCCAGTTCATCCTGCCAGGATGCGGCGATGTCTCCGATGCGCTCCAGTCCTTCGATCCGTTTACGAACCGCTTCATCCCCGATAATCAGATCGATGGGAAGCCGTTCAAGTTCATACTCATACGGCGGCGGCTTCCATTGAAAATCATCGCCGTGAAGTTCGATGGCCGCCTGCAGCAGTTTCAGCGAGGTTACATAGGGCGTGTATCTTAACGGGTCGATAACATGGATTTGGAACCCCCGGCACGGCTGACCGGCCCATTTGTTCGAGGTCGGCTCGAAAATTGTCGGCCGTAAATGTGCACCGGGCAGTTCGGTCTCTCCCACTTTTTTTATAATTTGCCGAGTGTCGAGGAACGGCGCCCCAAACAGTTCAAAAGGCTGCGTTGTTCCACGCCCTTCAGATACATTGGTACCTTCCCATATAACCTGACCGGGATACACCATAGCTGAAGCGGGCGTTGGAAGATTGGGCGACGGCGGAATCCAGCGAAGACCGGTATCCTGGAAAAACATGTTGCGCCGCCAGTGACGCATCTTTACTACTTCAAGTTCACATCCGACCCCGTAATGCCCGTTGAATAAACGCGCCAGCTCACCGATGGTCAAGCCGTGGCGCATCGGTATCGGATATCGCCCCACAAAAGAGCGGCAGTCAGGCGAAAGGCAGTTGCCCTCCACCGCTTCACCGCCGACAGGATTGGGACGGTCCAGTACCAGAACTTTTATCCCCAAATTCCCGGCCGCCTCCATGCAATAGGACATGGTATAGATGAACGTGTAAACTCGCGTACCTGCATCCTGCAGGTCGATGATCAAGACATCGATCCGGTCGAACATTTCCGGTGTGGGTTTGCGGGTTTCGCTGTACAGGCTGAAGACCGGGATTTCCAATAGAGGGTCGATCGCATCACCGGATTCGATCATGTTGTCCTGCTGTTCGGCAAAAAATCCGTGCTGGGGGGAAAAAAGCGCCGTCAGTTGTTCCGGAAACTTCCGGTCAATCAACTCCCGGCAATGGCGCAAATGCCTGTCCACCGAAGCCGCATTGCACAGCAGACCGATCCGGCGCCCGGCCAGCCACTCCGGTGGTGACTTACACAGTCTTTCCAGTCCGGTTTCTACAAATGCCATTTTTACACGTCCTCAAAACCTGGTGTTACGCAAGACCGTATTCTTGCTTTTTATCCTAACATCTGAGGATCATAACATTTTTTAACCTTGAGTCAAGAGACACTGCCGGCTGGTATGCATTTTGTCTAAAAGTCATTGAAATGACCAGACACGTAGCCACCGGAGTGAATCGGAGGAGCGCACCCCGTGAACACGTACTAAAATTCGGCAAATTATACTGTTTGAATTACTTGACAAAAATTGAAATTAAAAATAAATAATAAGTTTGCGCTTTCTTATAACTGTTTGGATTGGAGGATAGTTTCGGCGTTCAGTGCTTCAGCGGAGAATGAAAACAAAAAGTATTCAACTTGAAGGGATCGTCATTATCGCCGGCAACTACGGCAGCGGCAAGACCGAAATTTCCATCAATCTGGCGATCGACAGAAAAAATGCCGGTGTGGCCGTGCGTGTGGCGGATCTGGATCTGGTCAATCCATATTTTCGAACTCGCGAAGCAAGGCAGCTGCTTTCAAAGCTGGGCATTGAGCTTGCTTTGCCCCCGGATGAACTTCTTCAGGCGGATCTGCCGATATTGAGCCCGTTGATTTCCGGTATGATCCGGCAACCGGGTCAGCTGGCACTCATCGATGTGGGTGGTGATGATGCCGGCGCGACCGTGCTGGCAACCCTCGCCGATGCGTTTGCGGGCAGAGACTATCAGATGTTGCAGGTCGTCAACCCACTGAGACCGAACTCTGACACAATTTCCGGCTGCCTTAACATTCGCAATGAAATCGAAGCCGCCGCAAAGATGACAATCAGCGGGATTGTCGGTAATGCCAATCTGATCGATGAGACAACACCGGAAGATATCATCCGGGGCTATGATTTTGTTAAACAGCTGTCCGACGAGAGCGGTTTGCCGCTTCATTTTATTACAGCCTCGGTAGCTTTGTTGCCGGAAATTAATTTGAACCGAATTGCCTGCCCGGTACTGGCCATTCGGCGGCAGCTTGTCCCGCCCTGGAAAAAGGCGGATAAGATTTAATATTGTATCTTAATTGAAGTGTTATATATTTTTTGACTAAAATAATTTTGAATCTGTAGTGTGAAAGCATCAATACAGGGTTAATCAGTTGAGTCGGTTATGTCGGTTTAGTCAGTAAAAAACAAAAGCGTATCAACAGATTGAACTGACAAAACCGACGCAACTGACTCAACCGACACAACTGATAATAGGAGTATACATACTTATGTCCTATTTACACGTAATCGACAAAGACGGATGCAAGGGGTGCGGGCTGTGTGTAATCGTATGTCCGAAAAAGGTCCTGGAAATTTCCGAACAGGTGAACACCAAAGGATATTTCCCCGCATACCAGGCACGTCCGGAAGATTGTATCCACTGTGCAATGTGCTGCACGATGTGTCCGGACGTTGCCATAACCATTACCGAAGTTGCCGAAGAGAAGGACGCACCGGAATCAACGGAGGAAACCGATGGGTAAGGTATTGATGAAAGGAAACGAGGCGATCGGTGAAGCCGCTATTCGGGCCGGATGCCTGAACTACTTTGCATATCCCATCACGCCCCAATCAGAGGTTGCCGAATATCTTTCCCGGCGCCTGCCGGAAGCCGGCGGGGTTTTTCTGCAAGGGGAAAGTGAAGTTGCTGTTTCATATATGATTCTAGGCGCTGCGGCGGTCGGTGAGCGGGTGTTTACCACATCATCGAGCCCGGGCATCAGCCTGATGAGCGAGGGAATCAGCTACATGGTGGGTATGGAGCTTCCGGCCGTTTTTGTGAACATCATGCGAGGCGGGCCGGGACTCGGCGGGATATTGCCGTCACAGGCGGATTACCTGCAGGCCACCAAAGGAATCGGCCACGGTGACTGCCGGCTGCTGGCACTGGCACCGGCCAGCGTACAGGAGGCAGCAGAGATGGTGATGATGGCGTTCCCGCTGGCCGAGAAATACAAGAATCCGGTAATTGTTCTCGGAGACGGGTTGATCGGCCAGATGATGGAGCCGGTTGAATTCCCGGATCATCTTGCCACCGAGCCGCCAAACAAGGATGACTGGGCTGTAAACGGGATGGATACCCGCAACAGCAGCCGTCGGAACCTATTGCGGTCGCTGTATCTGGACCCTGAAGTATTAAATCAGCACAACCTGAACCTGCGCCAAAAATATGAACGCATGAAAAAGGAAGAAATTCGATTTGAAGCTTACAACACTGAAACCGACTACAAGGCGCTCATTGTCAGCTATGGGACGATGAGCAGAGTGTGCCGGACGGCAATCGATCAGTTGAAAGCGCAAGGGTTGGAGGTCGGTATGATCCGACCCCAGACCGTTTTTCCTTTTCCGGAAGGGGCCATTGAGGAGGCGGCTGAAAAAGAAAGCTGCGAGGCAGTTGCCAGCATCGAAATGAGTATGGGTCAAATGGTGGAGGATGTGCAGCGATCGGTGAAAGGAAAGCGGCCGGTTTCATGGTTCGGAAAGTGCGGCGGCGAGGTGCCGACACCGGAGGAAGTGATCGAATTTGTGAAAACAATAGTATAATTAGTTTTAGGTTTTAGGTAAAAAAAATTTAGCCAACACTTAAAACTTAAAACCAGTATAAGGAGCAAATCCAATGGGCAAGACATTTCAAAAACCGGAGGCCCTTGCAGACCAGGTTACCCACTATTGCCCGGGATGCACCCACGGGGTTATTCACCGACTGATCGCTGAGGTCATCGATGAACTGGGCATCCGGGGCCGAACGGTCGGTGTCGCACCGGTGGGATGTGCGGTGTTGATGTATAACTATTTTACGTTCGATTTTATGGAGGCATCCCATGGACGTGCCCCGGCCCAGGCAACCGGCTTGAAAAGGGTACGACCCGACCTCGTCGTATTTACCTATCAGGGAGACGGGGATCTGGCCAGCATCGGTATGGCCGAGATCGTCCATGCTGCCAACCGGGGGGAAAAATTTACGACCATTTTTGTCAACAATGCGGTTTACGGGATGACCGGCGGCCAGATGGCACCCACCACAATGCCGGGTCAGCGCACCACAACCTCACCGTTTGGGCGCAAGGTGGAAGAGGTCGGGATGCCCATAAGGGTTTCTGAGCTGCTCGCATCCCTGGCGACCCCCGGATACATTACCCGGCAAACGGTCCTCAAACCGAAGTACATTAACAGAGCCAAAAAAGCAGTGAAAAAAGCGTTTCAATATCAGCTGGACAACACATGTTTTAGTTTCGTGGAATTTGTGAGCACATGTCCGACCAACTGGGGTCTCACCCCGGTGGAGGCGATCAAGTGGGCCGAAGAGAAGATGCTGCCCTACTATCCGTTGGGCGAAATGAAAACACCCGAGGAGGCATGATGCAAAGCGAAGTGATGTTTGCCGGATTCGGCGGCCAGGGGATTCTGTTAAGTGCCAAGATCCTCGCCCATGCCGCCATGGAGGAGGGGTTGGAAGTTGCCTGGGTGCCTTCCTACGGTCCTGAGATGCGCGGTGGAACCGCTTACTGTACGGTGGTGGTCAGTGATCGGCTTATCGGTTCACCGATTATCAGAAACCCCATGCACCTGGTGGCAATGAACCGACCCTCGCTGGAAAAGTTTGCACCGGTGGTTAAGCCCAACGGGGTCATCCTGGTGAACAGCTCACTGATATCAATCGGATCCGACCGCGACGATGTGGATGAGGTGCGTGTTCCGGTGAACGATATCGCCGTGAAGCTCGGAAGTGTGCGATCGGCCAATATAGTGGCCCTTTCCGCC
>DAOVBC010000005.1 GCA_030670715.1 Deltaproteobacteria bacterium
TTTTGAGCACGACGTGCTAATTTCATTTGAATTTAAAATAAAGGTACGTGTTCACGGGGTGCGTTTCCCCGAGCAGCGAGATTGGCGCAGTGGCCTCGTCCTTTCAATGACTTAGCTGTGGGGGAGACCGCGGCTCCCGCACGTTTTTTGCGAGAGAACGCGGAGGGGGCAGGAATGCCCCCGCTGCTAAGTCATTGAAATGACCGGACACGCAGCCACCGGAGTGAATCGGGGAGACGCACCCCGTGAACACGTACAAATAAAGAGCGCCTGTTAACGATGAATGAACACCTGATCGATGATAAAATTAAACCGTTTCGGCTGGTCAAGTACTTTACCGTCACCAGCCTGATTGTCATATTTGCGGGGACCGTCGTGCTGTCAATACTTAACACCCACTGGGCGCGTGCCATCCAGCGCCAGAACAGCGAGGATTATGCCCTGCTGATTCTGGAAAATCTGAATCACCAGGTGTTCACCCAGTTTGTCCTTCCGGTCGTGCTGCAGCATGGCGAAATCCGCCTCCGGAACAAAGAACAGTACGAGCGCCTGGACAAAGTTGTCCGCAACACCCTCCACAGTTTCAAAGTGGAAATGGTAAACATTTATGACATCAATCATATCATTTCATATAGCTTTAACCGGGAACTGGTCGGTAAAAAGAATCTCGGCGGGACTGATTATCAGAAAGCGATTTCCGGTCAAAAAACTTCCAGACAGGTCCAGAGGGGCAATTTCTGGGAAATTTTGCTGGGAGTTCCCAAAGAAAGCCGGTTGATCACCTTTGCACCGCTGCGGGCGGAGAGACCGCTGTCGCGGATGTCGGGACCGGTGCTGGGTGTGGTGGAAATCGTTCAGGACCTTGCGGAAGCCTACCAGACCATTTTCAGGGTTCAAATACTGGTGGTCAGTACCGGCGCTCTGGTCATGCTGGTCCTTTTGCTGGTGCTGATTTTCATTGTCAAAAGGGGCGAAGGGATTATCGAACGACGCGCCCTGGAGAGACTCCGGTTGAAAGAGCAGCTCAGCCGGGCGGAACACTTGTCCTCGCTGGGGGAGATGGTGGCTGCCGTTTCCCACGAAATCCGAAATCCGCTTGGAATTATCAGAAGTTCATCTGAGCTTTTGAAGAAAAAGGTGTCCGCTTTTGATCCCAAAAACACGATACCGGACATTATTATCGAGGAGTCCTCACGGCTCAACAACATTATTACCGATTTTTTAAATTATGCCAGACCTCAAAGCCCCAATCTGGCACCCTGCCGGGTAGAGGAAGTGCTGGAAAAGAATCTGACCCACCTCGCATCACAAATGGAACAGCAGGGATATGAAATTCACAGGTCTTATGAAAACAACCTCCCGGAGATCATGGCTGACGCCACGATGCTTTATCAGGCCTTCTTGAACATCCTTATCAATTCCATCCAGGCGATTCAGCCGGGTGGAAAGATCCACATTGATCTAAGCTCAAATCATGAGGCCGTGATCGTCTCATTTGAAGATGAGGGGGTGGGTATCCCCGGTGATGTGATGGAAAAAATATGGGATCCTTTTTTTACCACCAAAGAAACAGGAACCGGCCTGGGGCTGGGCATTGTGAAGAACATTATCGATTTGCACGGCGGCGACATTCAGATTCGGAACAGGTCTGACTGTGGTACCCAGGTGGTGATTATACTACCCCTTCAGCAGGGAGGACAGTGATGGAGTCGATCCTGATCGTCGATGATGAAAAAAATTATCCGCTTATTCTGGGGGCAGTGCTGGAAGAGGAAGGCTTTGAAGTCCTTACCGCCAACAGCGGCGCCGAGGCGCTTGAAATTTTAGAAGCCTCAGATGTCGACCTGGTTCTGACCGACATGAAAATGCCGGTAATGGACGGCATTGACCTGCTTGAAAAAATCAAGGTGAGGGATTCAGAACTGCCGGTGATTATGATGACGGCCCACGGCACGGTGGACAAGGCGGTGGAAGCCATGGAAAAAGGGGCTTACAGCTATATTCTCAAACCGTTCGACAACGACCGGTTGATCATTTATGTCGACAAGGCCATCTCCATGTTCCGGGTGGTAAAGGAAAACAGGCGTCTGCGCAGCGCGGTGACATCCCGGTACAGCTTCGGCAATATCATCGGAAAAAGCAAGCAGATGCAGAATGTTTTTGAAATAATCGGGAAAGTAGCTCCGACCAATGCCACAGTTTTGATAGAAGGTGAAAGCGGTACCGGAAAAGAGCTCGTAGCCAAATCTATTCATTTCAACAGCGCGCGACGCCAGGGACCATTTGTAGCGGTAAACTGCTCAGCTCTGGCCGAGAGTCTTCTCGAGAGCGAGCTTTTCGGTCACGATAAAGGCGCGTTTACCGGAGCGGTGGCCATGAAAAAAGGCCGATTTGAGCGGGCCGACAACGGCACACTGTTTCTTGATGAGATCGGTGAGCTTTCTGCGGGTCTTCAGGTGAAGCTTTTACGGGTGCTGCAGGAAAAAGTCATTGAAAGGGTCGGCGGAACCAAAACGATTTCCGTTAACATCCGTGTAATCGCAGCCACCAACAAAGACTTGAAACAGGAAATGAAAATGGGCCGCTTCCGTGAGGACCTCTACTATCGGCTGAATGTCGTGCATATTGTTTTACCGCCATTGGAACAGCGCACGGAAGACATCCGCCTGCTCCTGGAGCATTTCATAAAAAAATATGCGCATGAACGTAGAACCGGTGTTGCGGTCAGCGGCATTGACCCCGAAGCTGAGAGGTTATTTTTTGAGTACAGCTGGCCCGGGAATGTCAGGGAGCTTGAAAACGTCATTGAACGGGTGATTATTTTGAGTGCCGGGGATACCATCACCGTTTCAGACCTGCCTAAGAATTTCAGAGAAAGTGTACACAACAATCTGTATCTGGAAAGCATACCGGCGGATGCCAAGCTTTACGATACCCTTGCGATGATCGAAAAAGCCCTGATTGAAAGGGCGCTGACAATATCCGGCAACGTGCAGTCCAGAGCTGCGCAGCTGCTCGGTATCGGTAAAAGCGGGCTGAATCAGAAAATAAAGAAATACAATCTGGAGGTCGTTTCAAAACATTGAACACTGGATCGTTACTTGCCGGCCTTCTCTTTCACCAGGTCGATATAGATCGAATCCGGCTGCTCAGATATTATTTTTTGATAAGCGGTCTTGCTCTTTTCGACATCCCCCAGGGCGGCATACAAGCGGCCCAAATTGTATAGCGCGTCACTTTTCAAAACAGGAGCGGTCCCGGCAGCTATTCTTTCAAAATACTCGACTGCTTTCTCAAAGGCCTTCTTTTGTTCATATGCATAACCGAGACCGTTGAGAATCAGGTCTTTGTAAAAGGGATCGTCAAAGTCATTCAACGCTTTCTCATACAGGGCGATCGCTTTATCCGGATTGCCGCCGTTGTAGCAGATATTTGCAAATGTAACCCGTGCAAGCTTTCCCCCAACTTTATCCGAATATTTATTCAGAATCTGCTCAAAATCTTTTTCCACCTCCAGGAAAGCCTTACGCGGATCGCTTTCATTCAGGAGTGTTTGGTATTTTATCCGGCTTTTTTCCAGCAATGAAAAGGCTTTATTCGACCGTTGCTGGGAATAGTAGCGGATGCCGGTAACAATTAACACCAGGAGGATGATTCCCCCCAACGCACCAAGCAGGTGATATTTATGCTCCAGTGTAAACTGAATCAATCTGGCTGAATATGTAAGGAACTCATCCGGCTCCTTTAACAGCTTTTTGCGTGTTACTTTCCTTTTTTTGGCCATATTTCCTCCGTCATTCTCACACGATTTATCTCATGAAATATCCGGTCCTGTCAGTGCAATAATTTTTTTATCCGTTTCCAGCCCTGTTCCGGTATCGTCGCACCGACAACCTGACAAACCTCATACCCGCAGGCGGAGCCGATTTCTCCACACTTTTCAAGGGGATAGTCGTTTACCAGTCCATACAAAAACCCGGAGGCCCATAAGTCGCCTGCTCCGGTAGTGTCGAGGGCGTTGCCATCTCCCATGGCTTCAATTTTTATCACCTTATTATCATGGGCCACCAAGCTGCCCCGTTCCCCGATTTTAACGATTGCAACATCCACCTTCTCTGAAAGTGCTTCGACAGCACGCCTTTCATCGGCCAATCCTGTGAATACGCGGGCCTCATCTTCGTTGGCGATGACGATGTCGACAAAATCCGTAATTATCTGATCCAGAAGATTTTTGGAGTCTTCCACCACCGTAAAACTGGCAAGATCTAGCGAAATCAGGGCCCCGGATGCCCGTGCCGTTTTCACTGCACCCAGTATTAATTCCGGATTAAACAGAAGATATCCTTCAATGTGCACAATGGCCGCATCGTCAAAACACCCGTTCGATAGTTCATGCGGCAGGGTCTCCGACGACGCCCCTAGGTAGGTGAACATCGAGCGCTGAGCATCCGGCGTAATGATCGAAAGCACCCGACCGGTGGGTGAAGAAGATGTAAATAGAACGGGGTCTACGTTTTGTTTGATCAAGTCCTCCCGAAAAAGCTGCGCCCATTTACCGTTGCCGCATTTACCGACAAAACGCGCCTGGCCGCCAAGTTGCCCGACACCGACCACAGTATTGCAGGCCGATCCGCCCGGCACGATTTTCGGCTTGCGGGAAGTTTCCTTTACCGCCGCCTCGATAAATTCCTTATCAACAAGGGTCATCCCGCCTTTTGTTGCGCCGGTTCTTTTAAGAAATTCGTCCTCTTCATGAGCCAGGATGTCCACAAGGGCCGATCCGACGCCCACAATGAGCTTTCCATATGGTTTTTTTTCAGTAATGTTCATGGAGGTATCACATATCGTCAAAATTTGGCGAAGGAATTTTTACATCGGTGTAAGCTTCTCATGTACTACCACACGAGCGATTTATGAATCCACCCCTGGTCGCCGTCTGCGTGCCGGATCTGTATCCACTTGTCTTTACGTTTCAACACCTTGAACGGTATCCCCTGCTCAACGGCAAACAATATCTTAAATTGAGTGCCCGGACCTGAGCGGATGTTGCACTTTTCACTTTTTGTGATCACAGCCGGTGTTCCGTAAAGCAGTGAAGCATGTATCCATCCCATGTCTCCCTCAAAATCACGAAACTGGTACCACCGGCCTTCTTTTTTGAGAACCTGCAGGGGATGGTATTTTTCCACCTTCCACAGGATTTCGTATTTTTTGCCGGGACCTGAGCGGATATTGGCAATATCGGCTGCAACCGTCAGACGTTCTGCCAGCGCAGTACCGACGACGAGGGCCCAAACTATTGTCAGCGTCAATATAAAGGTAATGTGTTTCATCATTATTATTTTCAGCCTCGAGCTTGTTGTTATTCAGTTTATGCCGTGTAAAACACCAGCTCCGGCAACCGGATGCAGGTGAGCTTGTTGCCGTAAACGGCACCGGTGTCTATACCGATTTTATTTGGCCGTAGCAAAGGTTCCAGAAGTGGTGTGTGCCCGAATACAATGATCTTACCGAAGTCATAATTAGATTGTATGAATTCTTTCCGGATCCAGAGGAGGTCTTCCAGTTGCTGATCTTCCAACGGCACATTTTTTTTAAGCCCGGCATGCACAAATATGTACCCGTCGGTTTCATAGTACATCAGCAGTGATTTAAAAAAATCCAGGTGTTCAGGGGGTATCAGAGGGGCATCTTTTTGACGGGGTCGACTCATATAACTGTCCAGGGTTTGTTGTCCGCCGTTGTAAAGATATGACAACCGGTCTGCGCCGGAGAGGTATTTTTCGAGCATATCTTCGTGGTTGCCCTTTAAAAATATGGTATCCGGGTGGCGCTTTTTCAAATCGACTAAATATTCGACAACTTCGAACGACTGCGGGCCCCGGTCGATGTAATCCCCTATAAACACCAGAGTATCGGATTCGAAATCGATATCAATTTTGTCCATCAGGACGCTGAGCTTATCAAAGCGTCCGTGGATGTCTCCAACAGCGTAAATTCTTTCCATAATTTCTTCGGATAAAAAACCGTAATTTTAGTACGTTGATAGCCTGCCGGTTCGTGTCTACCATAGCCTGAAGACACGCCGCGGGTGGTCGAGGCGGTGAATACCTTCTTCTTTAGCGGCCTGCACCGCATCGGTAAAATCTTTTCTTGACGGATATTCTGCCAGTTCTTTGACTTCGGCAGCACGACCGCAGGGCCTGTACTGGGCCATGATATTAACATAACTGTCGGCTGAAATGTCCTTTGCGATAAACCGCATTACCTCACGGGTTCCCGCAAGTCCCAGGGGCAGAACCAGGTGCCGGATCAGCAATCCTTTTATGGCGATACCGGAGTCATCCATAGTGAGATCACCAACCTGTCGATACATCTCAAAAAGTGCTCTGCGGGCGATCAGCGGGTAATCCCCGGCATTACATATCTTTTCACCCACTTCCGGATCCCAGAATTTAAAATCGGGCATGTATATATCGAAAACCCCTTCGAGCAGCTTCAGGGTCTCAACGCGATCGTAACCGCCCGTGTTGTAAACCAGGGGGATACGCAGGCCGTCGGCGGCGGCAATTCCGAGCGCTTCAAGAATTTGGGGTACCACATGCGACGGTGTAACGAAATTGATGTTGTGGCAGCCGGTTTCTTGCAGCTGGATCATGATTGCAGCCAGCTGCTCGGTGGTAACTTCCTGCCCGTGTCCCTCGTGGCTGATATCGAAATTCTGACAGAAGATACACAGGAGATTGCAATGCGTAAAAAATATCGTGCCGGAACCACTGTTTCCGACAAGTGGGGCCTCTTCCCCGAAATGGGGACTGTAGCTGGAAACCCATGCCAGACCGGCAGTGTTACAGACACCGGTCTGCCCGGACAGCCGGTCGACACGGCACTTTCGCGGACACAGTGTGCAGGAACGCAATATTTCCCAGGCTGCGTTTGTCCTTTCTGCTAGAACGCCTTTTTCAAACAAGTCGATATATGATGGAGCATTCGGGGGCATGTGTCCTTCTAAAACTATTTAATTGGTTTGAATGGTTTTATTTGTTCAACTGTTCAGATTTATAGACCAGGAGGCAGAACCCGCAAGAGAAAGATAAAACCTTTTTAAACCAATAAAACCAATTGACCAATTAAACCAACAAAACCAATCGAACCCCAAAATCACTTATGCCGTTCCACCAGTATTTTTCGGGCCAGTCCTCTTCCAAGGACATAGCGTTTGAAGTCGGCGGCGATAACCGTCTGTCCTTTATTCTGATTGGTAATCACTTCAATTTTATCGCCAAGCCTCAAGCCCATTGTTAACAGTCGCATACGGGCGCCGACCCCTCCGGTTATTTCTTTAATCACGAGCCGTTCACCCTGCCTGGCTGCTGCCAGGGGAAGCATCCGAGCGCGAGCCTGGAGGCATGCCGAGCAGACTCCGTAAATCTCCATTTTATGCTGCAGCATGTGAAAACCATGGGTGGCAGCGATGGTGAACTGAAGATCTTCCAGCTCATCGTTGTGAAACTCAAATATATTTTTACATTTGGTGCAGATCATATGGTCATGATGCTGACCGAGATGACGGTGCTCATAGCGGACCTCTCCGTTATCAAACCGGTTTTTACTTGCAAAACCGAAACGACACATTAGCTTAAGCGTGTCGGCCACAAAGTCCGACGAAAGGTCATGCCCGTTTTCCTTCAACAGCTGGTGCAATTCCGCTTCAGTCACATGCTGTTCAGTTTGCAGAAAGACTTCGAGTATTATAAATCGATCTTCAAACAGATCGAGATGCTCCTGTTTGAAAAGCTTTTTAAACTGTTCTTTTTCCTGTTTGTGAATCTGCTGCATCGGTATCTTTATTGGACACAGATGAACACAGATCACACAGATAATATGGAGAAAAAATAAGAACAAAAATCAGTGGTTATCTGTGAAAATCCGTGTCCAAAAGCTAATATTGATGAATTCGTAAAAAGCTAATTAAAGGCGCTTCGCGCCCCGGTGGACGAAAATAACTGAAAACAAGTTATTTATAAGTCCGAATTCGTCATGCCGGACCTGATCCGGCATCCAGAACATCATTAAATCACTGGTTTGCGGCCTGCCCGGGTTACAACAGGCAAGCGGTCGTTCACCGGGTCGGCCCGGGTATGTCATAAGTGGTGCAGCTGCCGCTCGAGCAGGTTTTGGTCTGACTTTTGACCCCCCGGTTCGTTTTGCCGCCGCTGCCCATTGCATAGCCTGTGGAACTCAATACGCGTTCAAATTCTTCAGAACCGCAACTGGGGCACTGCATCGCGACCGTTTCGTCCTTTCGCATAATAAGGATTTCAAAAAATTCATTACATTTTATACATTTAAACTCGAATATCGGCATACGTATCTTCCTTTGACAGGATATTTTTCATGCAAAACAAAAAGAATATTTTATCTGGTAGTTTTTGTCAAGGATCGAGGCGGTCCAAAATCCACCGCCTAATTTAACGATGCCCTTTATTAATAAGGAGCTACATTAATTTTGCCTGCACTTAAATATTAATAATAACACGTTCCAAAGACTTGTTTATCAAGATTTCCACTATTTTGATGGTGAATCTGGGAGGTGCTTTAGCATTTCGCGAGCGTGGGCCAGAGTAGCCGGTGTGATCTCGACCCCGCCGAGCATTCGGGCGATTTCTTCGACCCGGTTGGTTTCATCCAGCCGCTTAATTCGGGTGCGGGTTCTGCCTCCGGATACGTTTTTGGATATGCTGAAATGGTGATGGCCGAATTTTGCAATCTGGGGCAGGTGGGTGATACAGATGATTTGATGATGTCGCGCCAACTCGGATAATTTTTGTCCGACGACCTCGGCCACTCCGCCACCAATCCCGGCGTCGACTTCATCAAAAATGACTGTTTCCACCGAATCGGTTTCAGCCAGTATCGCTTTAATGGCCAGCACCACCCTGGAAAGTTCGCCTCCTGAAGCAATAGTGGCCAGTGGTTTGAGCACTTCACCGATATTGGGCGCGATTAAAAACAGCGCCCGGTCAAACCCCGATTCATGGAGATGATGACCGTTGGCTGCCAAATAGGGAGAGGTTTTTTCATCGGCCGGGATGGCACTCAGGGATACCTGAAATTCTGTCTGTGGCATATTCAGGCTTTCCAGCTCGCCAACCACCCTGGCGGACAGCCCTTCGGCCGTTGCTTTCCTTTTCAGTGAAAGGCGTGCCGCCAGGCTGGTGAGTTTTGCCGACTTTTCGTCTACCCTTTCCTTTGTGGCCTCTATTTCTGCGTCGATATTTTCAACCGCAGACAGTTCGCGGGACACCGCGTCAAGATGAGACAGCACCGCTTCCAGCGAGCCGCCGTATTTTCGTTTGAGCCTGTTGAGGTGATCGATTCGTTCTTCAACAGCCTCCAGACGGTTTTCATCCATCTGCAAGGTTTTCAGGTAAGCCCTCAACTCGTCGATCAGATCATCCAGCTGAAAGGTTATCTCTGCCAGGCTTCCGGATTTCGATACAAGGGTTTCATCGATCCGGTCGGCTTTTTCCAGCCCTTTTTTCACTTCCACCAGCCGCTCGGCAATAGACCCCTGAGATGTGTATAGTTCTTCGATACTGCCGTATACGGTCTGAAAAAGAAGTTCACTATTTTTCAGTCTGGTCTGTTCCTGTACCAGGTCGCTGTCTTCTCCCGGAACCATGGCCGCGTCCGATATTTCCCTTTTCTGGAAGTTTAGCAGTTCGATGTGTTCCGCCTGCTTTTCTTTCACGGCTTTGAGCTCATTGAGCCTTTCGATCAATGGCAGCAGCTCGTGATAGCAGTCAGAAACTTCCGTTCGCAGCGGCAGCAGGCCACCGAACTGGTCCAGGACAAACAGATGCTGCTCCTCCTTTAAAAGTCCCTGATGCGCACGCTGTCCGGAAATGCTGGCAAGGCTTTCGGTGATTGAATTGAGCACCTGAATGGTGGCCAGTCGGCCGTTAATGTAGATCCTGTTGCTGTCGGTGAGCGAGATAATACGTCGTACCAGCAGGCCTTCTGCAGCATCGTAACCGTGCTCGGTCATCATCCGGGCGACATCGCTTTGCGCTGATATTTGGAAAAGTGCCTCCAGTTCGGCTGTTTTACAGCCGGACCGAATAAGGGAGGCTGAGGCCCGACTGCCGAGCAGCAGATTGACCGCGTTGATCAGGATGGATTTGCCGGCACCGGTCTCTCCGCTTAAAATCGTAAGCCCTTCGGAGAAACGGATGTTAAGGTCGTCGATGATGGCAAAGTTGCGAATGGACAGTTCTTGGAGCATAAAATAAAGGCGTTAAATAGGGTTAAAAACCACTGGACCGGCCTGTATCGGGTTGGATTTATGGCACAGGCCGTAAGTTTTGTAAAGATTCTTGTACGCGAGTGATAGGGGCAATAAAAAATAAATTACCCCCCGATTGATGGCCTAAAAGCTTGAGAGTCTTTGCCGGATAGAGTGCTTGACAAAACTTAAAAATTCAAAATCCGAATTTCGAAATACGAAACAAATCCGAAATACGAATATTCCAATGTTCAAAACGATACGTATGGGCTGAATGGTTCAAAGCGAGATATTGTTTTTGACATTTAATATTGTTTCGAATTTCGTACTTCGAAATTCGGATTTCTATTCGGCTAACCACAGCGTTAGATGCCAAAATAGGCTCTCTTTATATCGCTCTGGTCGTAGTCACTGATTATTCGGGATATCCGGTAATTTCACGGATGCGATTGTAGAAAGGCTTTAAGCGTTTATACATCTTGCGGTAGACGTCACGATAAAGCGCATTGTAAAGTTTATAATTTTTCATGTCGGGCTCAAAGACTTGCCCGGTGTGGGTCATGGCGGTCACTGCCGACTGAAAATCAGCGTGCAGCCCCAGGCCGACCGCCGCAGTTATGGCGGCGCCCAGACCGGATGTTTCGTACAGGTGCGGTTTGGCGGTCGGCATTCCGAAGATATCCGCGGTCAGCTGCATGGCGCTTCTGCTCTGGCTGCCGCCGCCTGACACCCGAATGCCCGTGATCGGAATTTTGGTCCGCTTTTCAATCCGCTCCTTTCCTTCCCGCAGGGCATAAGCCAGGCCTTCCAGGATCGATCGATACAGATGAGCTCGTGTGTGGACATCCCCGAATCCGATAATGGCACCTTTGGCTTCCGGTCCGGGGTTACGAAGACCTGGTGTCCAGAATGGCTGGAGCATCAGTCCCATTGAACCCGGTGGAATATTCGCTACCAGGTCTTCAAACAGCTTTTCGGCTTCCACGCCTCGCCGGGCGGCTTCTTTTTGTTCCGGGTAGCCGAATTCTTCCTTAAACCAGCTGACCATCCAGTATCCGCGATAGATCTGCACCTCAATGGTATGATAGTCGGGCACGGCTGAGGGATACGCCGGTAGAAGCCGTATGGCTTCCACGTACTTTCTGTGGGTGACATTGATGGTGGCGGTTGTTCCGTAACTCAGGCAGCCGATGAAAGGGTCCAGGCTTCCGGACCCGATCACTTCACAGGCTTTATCAGCTGCCGCCGCGATCAGCGGCAAACCTTCAGGCATCCCCGTTTCTTCTGAAGCGCTGCGTGAAATTTCACCCAACACCTTTCCGGGGGGTATAAGGTCGCTAAGCTGGTCGCGGTCGATGGGTAAAATTCGCCATTTCCAGTTCCGATCGGAAACCCAGCGCATCTTTTTATAATCAAAAGGGATATAACCGACCTGGCAACCGATTGAATCCACAAACCTGCCGGTCAGCCTGTATGTTAAATATCCCGACAGGAAAAGGTATTTGTAAGTGTTTTTCCATACATCCGGCTGATAGGTGTAAATCCAGTTGGCTTCTGCTTCAGCCTGTAGATAAGCGATTGTGCTCTGCAGCCCCAAAACCTTAAACAGCAAGCCCCACAGTCCGCCCAGTGGTGGTAATCCATAGGTTTTTCTTTGATCCAGCCAGACAATGGCCGGTCTCAGAGGTTTTCCACTGCGATCTACATTGATCACTGTACTTCGCTGGGTGGTAAGGGCTACACCGGCAATGCGCTGTTTGCTGACCCGCGCATTGCGCCACAGCCCCTGGCACGCCCGGCACAGGGCCTGCCAGAAAACTTCAGGGTCCTGCTCCGCCCAGCCGGGATGCTTTGAATAATACGGCTTGAGGGGGACGCTCTCCTTTGCTGCAAGCCTTCCGGTCGCATCAAAAACGAGGGCCTTAACACTCTGGGTGCCGTTATCGATAGCCAGAATAAGATCTTTGGTTTGCATATTTCATGAACCATCACATTTTGTTGGGTATAACGCGCACTAACCGACTCAAACAGTTGTCCGCGCCGAGCACAAACACCCGGGAGCGTGGCCGCATTTTCATAGACAAAATAAGGCTATTGACCAGTTTCCAACAGCTCCAACGCATTTTTAGCCCGAACGATATTTTCAACTTCGCCCATGACAATCAGGGTCATTCCCGCTTTAAGGGTTTGTGAAGGCGGCGGGTTAAACTTGATTTCATCGTTTTGATATCGGGCCGCCAGAACAAGCAGGCCGAACTTGTCTTTCAGGCCGGATTCGTTGAGTCTTTTTCCTGTAAACCGGGAATGCTCTGCGACAGTTATTTGATGAACTCTTAAATCCCCCCGGTTGCTGCGCAGCATTTTGTCCAGAAAGTAAACCACAGTAGGACGAATCATTTCCGATGCCATCCGCATGGCACCAATCGAATTAGGGGATACCACACTGTCGGCACCGGCCTTTTTCAGCTTGGGCTCCAGTTTCTGGTCGATCATGCGGCTGATAATCCGGATCTGACTGTTGTGCATACGGGCGGACATGGTAACATATAAATTGTCCTTGTCGGAGGCAAGGGTGATAATGATACCGATTGCGTTTTCTATGCCTGCTGCAAAAAGGTTTTCATCTTCCGTTGCGTCTCCTTTCACATAAAGTAAATCGCCGATGGCTTTGCAGCGTTCGATGTTTTCTTCATCCTGTTCGATCAGCACGACCTGTTCTTTATTCTTGACCAGCTCCACCAGTACCAGGCGGCCTGTTTCCCCGCCGCCGCAGACGATAATGTGATTTTTCAGTTTCTGAATTTGTTTAAGCATCTTGGTTTTCCTCAATATACCTGAAATTTCTCCCTCGACGATGGAAGCCGTCAGGGTGCTGATGCCGTAAAGGATGATGCCCATCCCGAAGGTAATCAGAACCATGGTGTAAATTTGGGCCGGAACATTGCCGGTTATTTCGATTACTTCACCGTATCCGACAGTGGTCAGCGACACAACGGTCATATACACGCAATCTATTATTTTCGGCTGGCCGCCGAAAATAATATAATAACCGGTACTGCCGGCCAGAATAACGAAGAAGATGGATAAGATGACAAGGTAAAGTCTTTTCTTGATGTTCATCGTAGTCTTATCGGCACAATCGATTATTTGCCTAAGTACATGTATTCGTAATTACGATAACGTATCAGATAATGAAATCATAAATGTTGACCAAAATACAGCTTCACCACAGAGAACGCAGAGACCACAGAGGCAAACAAAATAATTTTTGATTTTTCTCTGTGTGCTCTGCGGTCTCTGTGGTGAAAAAATAGTAACAATCATATGTCACCGTATTTACGAATTAGAGCACTAAGCCGAGATTATAGACGGGCACGAAATACTCAGATAGATGTGACCGTTCACGGGTTTTGGGTTCAGTTAGACATATAACAGCGCCGCTCGGGGTGTAAAGTGTTTTCTGCAGGATTGCCGGCATTTGAAAACGCTTTACAAACCAGAGCGCATGATTTATATTTTTTATTTATTTAAAAAGAGTTAGAGTTTAGAGAGAAAGGCCTGGCATGGAGAAATTAATATCCCTGGTCATTGCAACCCGCAACCCGGGCAAGACAGTTGAGATCAAAGACCTGTTGCAGGGCTATCCGGTTAACATAAAAAACCTGGACGATTTCGGCCCGATTCCTGAAGTGGAGGAAGACGGCGATACTTTTGATGAAAACGCTTATAAAAAGGCCAGTTTTACTGCAAGGGTTCTCGGCCTGCCGGCACTGGCGGATGATTCCGGTTTGGTTGTGGAGGCACTGGACGGGGCACCGGGCGTTCACTCTGCCAGATTTGCCGGTGAAGGGGTCAGCGACGAACGGCGGTGTGCAAAACTGCTCAATGCCATGGAAGGTAAAACTGATCGCAGAGCCGCCTTTGAATGCGTGATATCCATTGCGGTGCCGACCGGGCCGGCACTGACCTATGCAGCGCGCTGCAAAGGACGGATTGCCGATAAACCGTCCGGCGATAACGGGTTCGGATATGATCCGATTTTTTACTTCCCCCCTCTGAACAAAACATTTGCCGAGTTAAGCCGGAAAGAAAAGGGTCGTGTCAGCCACAGAGGCAAAGCGCTGGCGGAAATGAAAAGTGAATTTGACAAAGTGCTGACCTGGATCAAGCAGAACATGCCGGTTTTTGAAAATTTTCACTGTCAGGTTAATGGTAATCATTGAAAACTGATCTGCAAAGGAGATCGACCTCATGATGAAAAAGAATGAAGGAATCGATATCGTATCTGAAATCGGCGGCATTTCATCCAGTGAAGGCGCCATACAGCTATTTGAAGAGAAAATGGATGAGACGAACTTGTCGCGGATCAAACAGATTAATAATACCGAGGTACTGCTGAAAGTTGCCAATGCGATCGCCATGTGCCGGCCGGAATCCATATTTGTAAATACCGGATCCGAGTCAGACCGGCAATTCATCAGAGAACTGGCACTGAAAAAGGGTGAGGAATCAAAATTGCCTATGGATGGTCATACCATCCATTACGACCTCAAAGAAGAACAGGGGCGGATCATAGACCGCACTTATTATTTCACCAACCCGGGCGACCTGGTCAGTTCGCTGGCCAATGAGATAGACCGGACCGATGCACTGGCGGATATACGCGAGAAGATGATCGGAATCATGTCCGGCATGGTCATGGTCATCGGCTTTTACATTCGCGGGCCTGTCGGGGCACCCGTATCGAATCCGGCCCTGGAGATTACCAGTTCCGCTTACGTCTCCCACAGTGCAGAAATACTGTATCGCAACGCCTTTGCGGATTTTGAAGAACAGGTCGAACGCCTGGGACATTTTTATACCAACATCCATAGCGAAGGTTTGAACCGGCCCGAAGATTTACCCGACGCCCGGGTCTATATGGATCGCAGTTACCAGACCACTTACAGTGTCAACTGCACCTACGCCGGCAATACCCTTTTGTTAAAAAAAGGAAACCACCGGTTTTCCGTGGACAGATCCGTATATGAAAAAAAAGGCGATGAACTGTCGGAGCACATGTTTATTACCGGAATTGACGGGCCGGGTGGCCGGATCACCTGGGTCACGGGGGCGGCACCCAGCGGCTGCGGCAAGACCACCACCGCCATGGTCGGGAATCATTTTGTGGGAGACGACCTGGCCCAGCTGTGGATCAGCGAAGACGGCAGCGTTCGCTCCACCAACCCCGAATGTGGTATCTTCGGCATCGTTGAAGATGTAAACCGGCAAGGCGATCCCATTCTGATGGATTGCCTGAGAAAGCCAGGAACCGAAGTGATCTGGTCCAACGTTCTGATCGATGAAAACGGTGTGCCGCAGTGGTTCGGAAACGGTGAAGAGACGCCCCGCAAAGGGATTAATTTCCAGGGGCCCTGGCAGCAGGGGATGACGGATGCCAGCGGAAAGCCGGTGCCGTTATCCCACCCGAACTCCCGCTGCACTCTGGCTTCCTCGGCTTTGGCCAACTATTCGGATGCGGCCGAAGATCCCGAAGGTGTCGAGACGCGGGTGATTACCTACAGCGGTCGGGACAGCGACACCATGCCACCGGTGTGGGTGGCCAAGGACTCGGATAAAGGTGTGGTGATCGGCGCCTGTATTGTGTCGGCGGCCACCGCCACAGAGGTCGGAGCGACAGGGGTTCGGCGGGCGCCCTGGGCCAACGCGCCCTTTATTCCGGGGTCTTTAGGGGACTATATGGATGCACAGTTTAAGTTTTTCGGCAGCAGTAAACTTGCCGAAGACAAGCGTCCGATTCTGGCCGGGTTGAATTACTTTCTCACCCGCGAAGCCCGGGGCGGGACCTCCGGGAAATTGCTGGGTGAGAAACGGGATGTCAAGGTCTGGCTGGCCTGGTTGGAGAGAAGGGCTCATCGTGAAGCGGACGCCATTGAGACACCCATCGGTTACCTTCCTATATACGATGATTTGAAGCGACTGTTCCGGGAGATTATCGAGAAAGAATATCCGCAGAATCTGTACATCAAACAATTTTCACTTTACGTGGATAACATTCTCGCCAGAATTGATCTTCAGATCGAAGCGTACCAGAAAGAAGAGAATATCCCCGCCAGACTCTTCGAAGTTCTCAATAAACAGCGAGAGGCAATGCTTGCCCTGAAAGAAAAATACGGCTCGATTGTATTGCCTTCCGATCTGCTAAAGGCACAGTTCGAATCTTAGATAGTGATCGGTCCGGTGCTATGGGTTCCAAATCGTCAATATCCACGGGTTCAGGCTCTGTGCGTCAACCCTCCATGAATTCGATCGACCGACGCCAATCCATCCTGAAAATTATTTTCAGCAGCCGCATGCTGGTCGCCCTTCTGATGGGGTTTTCCTGCGGTCTTCCGCTGCTGCTTACGATAAGTGTCCTCCAGGCCTGGATGAAGGAAGAGGGAGTTGATCTGACCGTCATCGGTATGATGGCACTTGTCGGGCTACCTTACACTCTGAAGTTTCTGTGGGCCCCGTTTCTGGATCGATTTACACTTCCGTTTTTGGGACGGAGGCGCGGATGGCTGCTGATCGCACAGATTACTTTAATGGCTGCCATCGTCGGGCTGGGTCGAACCAATCCGGCAAATAGTCCATGGATGGTCGCTTTTGCCGCCTTTCTGGTTACTTTCTTTAGTGCCTCCCAGGATATCGTGGTGGATGCTTACCGCCGTGAAGACCTGTCCGATGAAGAGCTTGGCCTTGGTTCATCATTATATGTGAACGGCTACCGGGTGGGCATGTTGCTTGCTTCAGGCGGTGGTTTGATTATGGCCGATTACATGCCCTTTTCCATGGTATATCTGATTATGGCCGCCTGCCTGCTGCCGGGCATTGTGACCACCCTGTTGGCTCCGGAACCCGAAACTCCCGCCGGCACTCCCAAAAACCTGCGGGGAGCGGTACTTGATCCTCTGGTGGAATATTTCAGCCGCACCGGCGCCTTGTGGATCCTGGCATTTGTCCTGCTGTATAAAGTCGGCGACACCATGGCCAGTGCCATGACCATCCCATTTTATCTGGACATTGGTTTTTCCAAATCAGAGATCGGAGCCGTCGTTAAACTTTTCGGTTTCTGGGCCACGATCGCCGGTAGTCTGATCGGCGGTATTTTAATGATTCGCCTGGGCATCAACCGTAGCCTGTGGATATTCGGTTTTCTGCAGGCGGCATCGACAGCCGGCTTTGCACTGCTTGCGCGTGTCGGGTACAGTATTCCACTGCTGTCTTCTGTGATCGCATTTGAGAATCTCAGCAGTGGTATGGGCACTGCGGCCTATGTCGCATTCATGGCCAGTATTACCAATAAAAAATTTACCGCCACGCAGTATGCACTGCTGACGAGCCTGATGGGTGTACCGCGGGTTCTTGCATCGGCACCCACCGGATTTCTGGCGAAAAATGTCGGCTGGGAAATCTTTTTTATTTCATGTGCCCTGATTGCAATTCCCGGCATGCTCCTTTTGCTCAAATTTGCAGCATGGCATCACCCTGATCCGGAAATAATCGAGATAACGAGTCAATCATGAGCGAAGACATCAAAGATAAAAAAAATCTTGTGCGGATTGAAAATTTTCACCGGCAGAGAAAAGAAATTCTTTCTCTTCCACCGAAAGAGGCTCTGGGACGTATACTGAACGCGGCCGAACCGGCTGCTCTGGTACATTCGTTCCCGGAACAGGATTTATATTTTCTGATGCATGACATCGGGCTCGATGACGCGTTGCCGCTTCTTTCTCTGGCATCGGACAAACAGCGGGAGTACATCCTCGATATCGAAACCTGGGACAGGGATCGTATCGATATTTCCGCAGTTACACGCTGGTTTGATCTGCTCTACCGTGCCGATGCACGCCGGTCAGTTCATTGGCTCATTGAGCAAAAGACCGAGCTTCTGGAATTTTACATCTGGAAAAATATTGAAGTCAGAATCAGGGAACACGATCAGGATCCGGCGGAATTCGGCAAAGATTTTTTCACGCTGGACGATACATTCTTTGTAAGAATCACCGGCGACATTCCGGAAGACGAAGACCTACCGGGCGATATCGACAAAAACCATTATAAAGGCTTTTTAACCCGTTTTATCAAAAGCCTGGCCGGCTTCGACCACATCACCTATCAAAAGATCCTGCTGGAAGCCACGCACCTTATTCCGGCTGAAATTGAAGAAGAAGCATATCGGCTGCGCAGCGTCCGGCTGGCTGAAAAAGGATTTCTGCCTTTTGATGAAGCTGCGGGCATCTACCAACCGCTGAAGCCGCAGGACCTTGAAAGCGGCACACAGAAGATTGTCCCGGAGACCGTTGAAGGTATAAATGCTCCCGTTCCTCTCTATGCCTCAGGACTGCTGGAAGACAGCAACCTGTTCACCAGGGCGTTGGCCCGCATCGACACAGAGGCGGCCCTGCAGCAGCTTCAATCTGAATTTGCCGGCCTGTGCAACCGGATCGCTATGGCGGATCACAAACTGATCCGCAGCAAAGAGGATTTAGACCATATCGTTAAAAAGGCCTGTGGATACATTGCCATCGGCCTTCAAACAGTGGCGGTCGCCTCTGGAAATGATCAACGGGGCACAGAGAACACGTCCACTGCGCTCATCTGCCGCCATCCGCTGTCGGATATCTTCAGGGTCGGATTCGGCCTTGCGCTGAATTTGAAATGGCGGGCCCAGAAATGGCTTGAACGATCGTGGTTCGCACAACAGGGAATGTCTCTGACGTTCTGGGGGGAAGAATGGCTGGGGGTTCTGGGTGGACTGTTAATCAAAAAACCGCTCTATTTCGATAATTATAAAACCGGTGTGATGTACCGGGAATTTATGTCACTGGATGACATCAAGGCATCGGAGAGCGCGCTGGATGACATCTTTGCTTTCGACGATCTGCTGTCGCTTATGGACATTGAGTTAAAGCCGCTGTCATCCTATAGATTTTTGACCTATAAAAACCTTTTGTTGACGCTTTGGGTGCGAAAGCACATCGGTCTTTCCGGTGAATCCCGTCCCCTCACCCTGGAAGAGTTCACGGGCTTTTATACAGCGCTCTGGGAGCCCGGTGAAAAGCCCCGTAAAATAAGCCAGTCCATGAAAGAATCTTTTCTGCAGTGGCTTGCCGGCACTACCGGGCTTAAGGACTATGAGATCAGTGAAAACCTGGGAAATACCCTTGAAAAACTGTTTGCTGAAGTCGAAGAGGAATACGGGCGGGTTTTAGCCGATGATCTAGACCCCAGGTATGTTTATCTTTTTTTGTTAGAGAAATAACTCAAGTTTCATACACCTTTTTCAAGCCGGGGCTTTGAATAAAGAAACGTTGAGCCCAATCGAAGGTGTGAACCGGGCCGTGCAGGCCATTTTCTGGAAGCCGATATGAATTTATACCGCAGCTGAGTGGTCCCATATGGAGGATGAGGCCAAAGGTTGGTTGAGGTCAATAATACTGTGCAATTCATTCTCCATATGGGACCACTGCGATACGAGGGTGAAAGCGAGCAACATATCGGCTTCCAGAAAATACCCTGCGCAACCCGATTCACATCTGATTTTATATTGCAGGCTCCAGGTACGTGTTCACGGGGTACGTTTCCCCGAGTAACGATATTGGCGGAGTGGCTTTGTCATTTCAATGACTTAGCAGTGGGGGAGAACGCGGCTCCCGCATGATTTTTGCGGGAGAACGCGGAGGGGGCAGGAATGCCCCCGCGGCTAAGTCATTGAAATGACCAGACACGTAGCCACCGGAGTGAATCGGGGGAGCGCACCCCGTGAACACGTACGATTCATCAACCCAGGGAGCTGGAAATTCATGTCACTCACCGGTCTTTATTTAAGACGAAACAAACATAACCATTTGTTAAATATAAATAAAATACCACTAATGTATACCTTGCACGATTTTTGCTTCAATCTATAGAAAAATGCATTTAATGCCGTAATGAAAT
>DAOVBC010000222.1 GCA_030670715.1 Deltaproteobacteria bacterium
CACCAGTTCAGCCATGTAGGCGATATCCAGAGTTTCCATGGTGTCTGACGGCAAATGATAATGCGGATTGCGGAAAAAGGCCGAATCGGTCACCATCACCGCTCGAAATCCCCTGTCCCAAAACGAGGCGTGATCACTGAGTCTGACCGCCGGCACAATTCTGCCGTTAAAGGGAACGGTCAACGAAACCACAGGCAGTTCCCGGTTCTTTTGGAAGCTTCGCTTAAGGCTTCGCGTGAAAGAACGTGAGCCGTAGTTGCCGACAAGGCCGATAAAATTGCCCTCTTTGGGATAACCGAAAAACATCAATGGAAACGGGTAGTGCTGACACCCGGGTCTATGGCAGGTGTAGCCCACCATTTCCAGGCAGATCATGCCGTCGATTTGCATTTTTTCCTTGCGGGCTTTGGCAGCGTAGACTCGACTTCCCATATAACGGGTGCCGTAAACCGGGGGCTCCTCCAGGGCAAAAGATACGCAGGTGAGCGCGATACCCAATGCTTCACGGCCTGCCAGGGATTTTAATTCCCGGGCAGTTTCCAGCTGTACAGCTATTGCGCTGGCATTGTCGTCCGCACCGACCGTACCGGTTACCGAATCGTAATGAGCTCCCAGAATATAGTGTGCGGAGGGATTTGGAGAGAACTTCAACTCCGCAACAACATTGTTCACCGTTAGGTCATTGTAGCTGTAGGGTTCCTGATGGACCGGCACCTGGATACTTTTGTAGTAGGAATCGATGTAGGCAGCCGTTTTCTGTAAATTTTCCGGTACCCTGACACTGCGTTCACCGATGGTGCGGGTCAGCATTGACAGATGATCAATCAGCCGCGTTCTGGTTAGTTGCCTGTCAATCACGGGAGGTTCCTCGCACCGCAGCCGGTCACCCGACGATCCGGCATATGCCAGCAATAAAACGAGTATAAATGCATGCCTTTTAGCAATGTACAAAACTGTAATCCATTTGTCATTCAGTGACAAGTGACGAGGATAAATCATTTATAGTTTCTAAACTCATAATCCGGTAGGGGCTGGACTTATCGGTTATTTCCTGTATGGCTACCTTGATCTCAACCTTTACGTGGTGAAATGTGGTTTCATTTAAAATAATATATCCGTTGACCTCGAATTTAAATCGGCGATGGTGATTTGGATACTCAATATACAGCTCATCATCTACGGATGCAATCAGCGCTTTCTTACCTTCATAATTACCCCAGCCGTCAATCGTATAGTTAATATCCCGAATTCCCCTGGTGTCGGAATCCGGTTTCGGAGTTATAAAAGCCTGTGTAAGCATTTCTTTTATCTCACGGACAGTAAGACAATGAATCAAATCACCGGAACGAACAGGCTTTCGAGGATAAGATTTACTGAACTGATAGTTAATATTTCTCTTAACGTTATGGTATAGTTTATAATATGCAGTCCTGCTCATTTTTGACCTTTCAAAATAAGGCAGGGCAAGTTCAAGTTTAATGGTGTTTCCGTGATTGTCGGTCAGCAGGCGGGCATCGACCAGTGGAATGAGCGAAGAAAACGATTTGTCCCCCATTTCCATTTTCGTTACTTTGATATTCCACAGGAGTTGATCACCAAAACGGGTAACCTGATAATATCCGTATATACTAGGTTCCTGGCTAATCTCCCGGTTATCAACCCGGGCTAGAACTACAGACAGGGATTTAAATTTTGCTTTAACGGGTTTATACATCAATTGAACCGGGTCATTAACTGGCGTTACCGATCCTCTGAAATAAATTTTTTTATCACCTGTCAATTTTCTTTTTAAAGGCGATGCACATGAGATCAGAAGTACGGGCAGGAAGAACAGGCAGGTAAAAAAGACATATCTCCTAAATCTCATCTCAACTTCCTTCTTTTGCATCTTTAAACGTACCGGATATGTGAAATTCACTCCACATCAAAATTAAGAAAATAAGATAGAACCGAACCCGTAATGATAAAGCCGCCTACCAGAGCAATGCCGGCGGAGAACGAAACAGCGTCGCCCATCAGCCCGATTATGATGGGAACGGCGCCACCGCCGATCAGAAAGGCGAACGGCACCGTCAAAGAGACGGCTATGTTTCGGGCGTCGGGCGGGCCGATGCGGGACAGCGCTGCACACCCGGCCGGGAAAAAGCAGACCGCCAGCAAGGGCTGTATAAACACGAAGACAATGACCCAGGCACTAGAGGCCGCACCCAGGATAATCGTGTTGATTCCGGTGAGCAGAAACACGACAACCATGGTTCTTCCGGGTCCATAGCGGTCAGTGGCCCAACCGCCGGCTAAAGCCATGAACAGACCGGACAGCCTTGAAAGGGCCACCAGGGTGTTTGCAAAATTTCGATCTATGGCATGCGTGGTGACAAGAAACAGCGGCAGCATGGCATAGATCCCCAAGGTGCTGCTGATACCCAGGCCGAACAAAATTATCATAATCCAGAAGGCCGGCTTACCCAGAAAATATTTTATGGAGCGGACGCTCGGTGCAACGCCGGTAAATTCTCCGCCCCGCCCGAAACGGGAGAAAACGACGCCTGTAAATATCGAAGCAACACCAAACAGAACCAGGACCCCCCGCCATGAAAACCACATCATGATTAACTCCGACAGGACCGGTGCGACCACAAAACCTAAATTGGGAGCAAGCTCATGGACCGCAATTGCCTTACCCCAGTGGCGAGCGCTGAACAAATTCGTGAGGGTGGCTATTCCTGAGGGAAGGTAAAGGCCTGCAGCCATGCCCAAAAAAAGCAGTCCCGACCGAATCATCCAAAGGTTTTGGCTGAAAGCGGTGCCGATCAGTGTCAGACCGAGGACAATGGAAGAAAGCGTAATGGTTTTTCTGTGGTTAAGTCGTGCGGCAATCCATCCGGACGCCAGCAATGCGATAAAGTATCCGATGGATATGAAAAAGAAAAGAGATCCGGCTTCACTATGGGTGATGTTAAGGTCTTTTTCTATCTCCGGCAGCAGTGGTGCATACACAACCCTGGCGATAAAGTTCAGAAAAAATATCACTGTCAACAGTAGCAGTGGTCCTATCAGGGTGCGAAAACCATCTGAACTTTCCAAAGTGTCTTTACCGGCTTCGATAGGATGAGAGTCTTTTTCCAAAACGTAATTTCCTTAAAGTATACGCAGAAAGCTTAACCCAAATATTTTCTATGATGCACCGACCGGAGGGAGGTGTTTCATAGAAAATGTTTACACGATAATACCCGGGCTGTAAAGTTATAGAAGGCGTGGCATGGAGAAGAAGGCAGTCAGAAGATTACGGAGATAAATTCCAATGCCGAATCTGAGAATTCAAGGCGTAAGGGGAGATGATTTTTCCGGAAGCATAACCAGATTTAAAACCGGCATCGGTTCGATAAAACAGGGGGTAACGTCAGTAGCGGCTGCAGCATCCGGAAGGGGAGCGGAGAGCAGTTCTTCAATGCACCGGTCTTTTTGCTCCCAGAGCGTGTTGAGCCAGCGCTGAAACGTCTGCCGAAACTGCCTGTCATTGAAATAATCGCCCAACATTTCAGGTGTGATCGGCAGCGATCTTACCTGAACCCTGATATCTTTGACATTGCCGCATAGAAAGTCCCAAAAGGTCCTGGCGCCGCCGGGGTATGCGATGGTAACATCCAGGAAGTTGTTCAAATGATCCCCCATGGCGGCCAGTGTGAAGCCGATCCCGCCGGCCTTGGGCCGCAGCAGATTTTTATGGGGCGACTGCTGCTTTTTGCGCTTTTCTTTCGTAAACCGCGTCCCTTCCACAAAATTCATGACCGATACGGGGATCGTCTTGAATTTTTCACATGCCTTTTTAGTGATTTCAAGATCGCGGCCGGCCAGGTGCGGGTGTTTCTTGATATAACTCATCGAATACCGTTTCATGAACGGGAAGTCGAGCGCCCACCAGGCCTGCCCCAGGATCGGGATCCAGAACAATTCTTTTTTGAGAAAGAATTTCAGGAAAGGAATTTTTTTGTGAAATATCTTCTGAAGCACCAGGATATCCACCCATGACTGGTGATTGGCAACAACAAGATACCAATCCCCGGTTTTGAGCGAATCCAATCCGAATACATGCCAGCGGATATCACAGAATACCCGCTGGGTAAAATTGTTTACCGCGATCCATTTGTGCGCGATGCCGTTTAATATCTTATCGCAGAGTTTACGCCAGCCGCGAACCGGAATCAAAAGTTTCAGAAATGCCGTTATGAAAATCGGCATCGACCAGAAAACAGTATTGAAAGAATATAAAGAAAGCGAAAAAGCACCGCGGACGGGGCCGGGAAGAGATTTCAGCATTGTGTTATTTTCCTCGTTTTTCTCATCTATAATGTATTAAATAGAACATTTTGCAAAGGGCTCAATGCGTGAAAGCGGGCCAAATTTTTAGTAATTTGGCCCGCTTTCACGCTTATTCGCTTCGATTTCTTATTAAATTTTAGTCAAGAGATCAGTGGATATCAAGGAAGGATGGGTTGTTTTACAAAAGTTTTACAAATCCTGCGGTAGGATAATTATTAAGAAAAGCGAGACGATTGTCCGTACGTGTTCACGGGGTACGTTTCCCCGAGTAACGATATTGGCGGAGTGGCTTCGTCATTTCAATGACTTAGCAGTGGGGAAGACCGCGGCTCCCGCATGATTTTCGCGGGAGAACGCGGAGGGGGCAGGAATGCCCCCGTGGCTAAGTCATTGAAATGACCAGACACGTAGCCACCGGAGTGAAGCGGGGGGAGCGCACCCCGTGAACACGTACCCGACTT
>DAOVBC010000194.1 GCA_030670715.1 Deltaproteobacteria bacterium
GGATCGATTTGGAATGGGAAAATCGCGCCCTGTGCAGTGATGGAAACTGCATTGGCATCATCGGCCCGGACGGACGCTGTAAAGAATGTGGTAAACCATATGAGGGAAAGCTGCCGGCGGGTCTGACCCAGCCTCTATCAGAAGCGGACGCTGAAACCTACGTCAGCGAAGATGCTGCAGACAAGAAGGAAGAGACAACTCCGCTTACGCCTGTCCCGGGTGGGGAAAAAACCCAGCCGGATGATGACTGGGGGAATCGCACTCTGTGCAGTGACGGCAATTGCATCGGAGTCATCGGCCCTGACGGAAACTGTAAGGAATGTGGGAAACCGTATGATCCGGATGCGGCCGATTAATTCATCCAGTTATATCTAAAGCATATTCATACCACCCGCAATATCAGCAATTACAGCGGGTCGGCACCGAGTGATGGTGAATACCCATGCCGTTATTTGACTTAATACCGGCACCGACATGGCGGGACCTTATCGATATCCTGTTCCTGACATTTGTTGCCTACCAGCTCTACATCTGGTTTCGGGAAACCCGTGCTCTGCGTGTTCTGATCGGTCTTACGGTACTCGGCGCTATCTACTCTCTGGCAAAGTTGTGGGGTCTTTTCTTAACCACCCGGGTGTTTCAGATCCTGTGGCAGGTATTGCTCATTCTTTTACTGATTCTCTTCCAGTCCGAGATTAAACAGGTCCTGGAAAAAGTAAGCCCTCTACGCTATTTACGCTCAAAAAAACGCCGATTAAGCGGGGTTTTGGCTACCGAACTTGCCGGAGTAATGTTTGAACTGACTGAGGAAAAGACAGGGGCTCTGATAGTGGTGACCCGGGAAGACAATCCCGCCGAATTCATTCATTCCGGCCAAACCGTCATGGCCTCTCCCTCCCCGGCATTAATCAAGAGCATATTTAATCGCCATTCACCGGCCCACGATGGGGCGATCATAATCTCCGATGATCGTTTGACACAAATGGGATGCATTCTCCCTTTGTCGGAAAATCAGGAACTGCCTGATAAATACGGGACACGTCACAGAGCAGCGCTCGGCATTTCCGAGCAGACGGACGCTGTTTGCCTGGTCGTATCCGAAGAACGTTCCGAAGTAACAACTATTTTAAAAGGCGATATTACAACCTGGGATGACCCTGATCTTCTGACAAATCAACTAAAAGGCTGGCTGGGAGTACCGGACAGCATCGGCCCGGCGTCTAAAGATTTTTTTAAAGGGTTCATTGTTCAGAACTGGAAGCCCAAACTGGGCGCGTTTTGCATGGTGGCGGTCATCTGGCTGTTTCTGGCCAGCCAGGAGGAAATTCAACTGTCAGTCACCGCTCCTATCCGTCACGTCAATCTTTCCTCAGAACTGGTACTCGATGAGGGCTCGGCCGCTGCGGTAAGGCTGAATCTCTCCGGCCGCCGAAAAAATTTGGAGGCGATTCGGGATCAGGATATTCGCGTCCAGATCGATCTTTCCTCTTTGTCCGCGGGTACATACAGTATCCGCTTATCCAGAAAAAACGTCGATATGCCACTTGGTGTGACCATTGACACTGTCGTTCCCCAGGACGTAAAAGTGATTTTAAAATCGCCCGCACCTGAAAAGGCAACCCAACCCGGCGTGAACAAGTAGAGCCCATATCAAAAATGCGTCTAAAGACTCATGGCCCGGCCCGCCAGGCAGTTCCCTGAACCCTGATCACCATTTGTGAAATGAGTCCTATAGTGGCTCTCAATAATTTGTTCCGTTAATAGATCTCTTTTTAAATCCCCCTGGCCCTCTTTTCCAAAGGGGGAAAGTGCTTAACAGGTTTTATCTTCACCTCGACATATCGATATGTCTAAGACAATCCCTTATTGTTTCCCCCTTTATTAAAGGGGGCCAGGGGGATTTAATATGATACGCAACCCGATGCGTCTTCGACCCTTCGAATCGTAACATTAATTTGGGAACGACCTTAACCTGGATATTTCACGAGTTCGATTCGCCCATTTGCCCCGCAAAGCAGGACATTCAGGGGTGAAGCTGTATTGTAATACCGCAAACCCCTGACAACGCGGCAAATGGGCGAATCGGGCTCGCCCGAAGGGTGAATCGAAAATAAACGGCCTACATCCTTTGATGGCAATTTGTACCGAACAAAGATGTTCCAAGATACACATAAGTCTTCGTAAAGATATTTTTTATTTTTGTGTTTTCGATTGTTTCATGAAATATTCAGGCTAAACGACTTTGAAGTATCCGGATCTGGCGGGAACGGTCCACACGGAAGCTGGAATTCAACGGGTGGAAATAAAAAAGGCAGTTCACACGCTCATTGCGTAAAGTGAACTGCCTGTAAGTTCTGCTGGACGGAAAAACGTTATACCGAGTCTCTGAGTTTCTTCCCGGGTTTGAATTTTACGACGTTTTTAGCCTTAATCTTAATCAGGGCACCGGTCTGCGGATTGCGGCCCTTGCGTGCTTTGCGGCGGGTTTTCTGGAAAGTGCCGAAGCCAACCAGCGTCACCTTGCCGTCTTTTTTCTTCAGGGCTTTGGTAACGTTGCCCATAAAAGAATCCAGAGCCTTGCCGGCCGCGACCTTGGAAATCTTCGCGTCTTTTGCCATTTTTTCAATTAAATCTGCTTTTGTCATTTGTTCCCCCTTTTTTTGATTTTTAGTTCACTAAAACCCAGTGTTTAGGGGAATTTAATACAAAAAAAAATGAAAGTCAAGCGCTAAATGCTTATTAATTAAGGTTTTATAAGAAGAAATTGCAGAAAATACTCAAACGGCCAGCTAAAAAAGAGTGACCTGGTTGCACTGAAGCGAAAAAAGAGAACCTGTTTTCGATCAAGGCTGCAACAGCCCGGTTCAAACAGGAAAAAAACGACCGTCGCTTGTATAACTGGATATACCTGCAAATGACAAGAATTGCAGGTGATTACAATTTGATAGATATTTTCTATCGATGTTATTTATAATATAGATATTTTCATATTGACATGACCGCCAATTCAAAATATTTGAATGGTTAATTTAAACATTGATTTAAAATTATACTACAGTAACCGAACGTCTGCTGCCTGTTGACTGTCGTCCGTTGCATATTTCCAACAATACCGGCCACGGACAAATCGCAATTCACAACTGACACGATATCGCCGTATGTCCACCCGTGCAATTTCATATTTAAAGAAAGTCGGGGTTCCATTCGAGATCGTCCGGTACGACCACGAGGAAAAGGGTGCCGAATTTGCCGCTCGCGCCACCGACTTTCCTCTGGCACGGACCGTAAAAACCCTGGTTGTTGAACTGGGGCGTAAAAAATACTGTTTGGCGCTGATGCCGGGTGACCGGCAGATTGATTTAAAGACTCTGGCAAAGGTCTCCGGGGCCAAACGTACCGCGATGGTCGATACCGCCACTGCGGAGCGGCTCACCGGTTACCTGGTGGGCGGCATCAGTCCCTTTGGGACCAAACAGCAAATACCGGTGGTGATGGAGGAGAGTATTCTTCAACATGATGAAATCCTGATCAATGCCGGGCAAAAGGGGGTCATGCTGAAGATGTCCCCAGCGGATATTGTAAGGGCGCTGAATGGTAAGGTAGCGGCGATTGCGCGCTGAATCGTTTTCATCGCGGAGGCGCAAAGCACGCAGAGAAACTGCGCTTAAGGAATCAACTTGATATTGTGCGATATAGAAAAGTTGCAAATAATGTTGATCTTGTTTATAGAAAGCGTTTTACTTTTCATTTGCCGGAGGCTGGCCTTTAATTCATAAAAATGATCGGTCATCCCGTTTTCGGGGCCTCTCACCGGCAAATGAAAAAAAATGAAACCACCTTTGCGTTCTTTGCGTCTCGAACGCAGCGGGCGGTGAATTAAGAGGCGCTGAGTGCTGGCAAAAAGGCTTCTTTCATGACTGACCCCAAAAAGCTTCGTCTAACTCAAACCGTCAAGGGCGCCGGGTGAGCTTCCAAATTGCCTCCGGGGGACCTGGACAGGGCACTTTGCGGGCTTGAGTTTCCGACCGATGCCAATGTGATTGTCGGGCTGGAGCGGGCTGATGATGCCGGCGTATACAAAATTTCAGATGACCTGGCCCTTATTCAGACGGTCGATTTTTTCACACCGGTTGTCGACGATCCCTACCGGTTTGGACAGATTGCTGCGGCCAACGCCCTGAGCGACATCTACGCCATGGGCGGCGTGCCGAAGATCGCCATGAATCTGGTGGGGTTTCCGTTAAAGGAAATGGATATCGGTATTCTGCGGAAAATCATCCAGGGCGGCCTGGACAAGATCAAAGAGGCCGATGTCGTTCTGGTGGGCGGACACAGCGTGGAAGACAGCGAACTGAAATACGGATTGTCGGTTACCGGTTTTGTTCATCCGCGAAAGGTGTTGACCAAAAAAGACCTGAGACCGGGTGACCGCATGGTTATCACCAAACCGTTGGGCACAGGGGTTATCAATACTGCCATCAAAGGAGGATTGGCCTCGCAAGAGGTTATCGAGCGCGTGACGCAGATGATGACCGCCCTCAACCGGGAGGCTGCTGAGGTGATGCAGAATTATCCGGTGCATGCCTGCACCGATATCACCGGTTTCGGTTTGCTTGGTCACCTGGCTGAAATGGTGGTCGGTTCCGGGTGCAGTATGCAGATTGAGGCCGTAAAAATTCCTGTTCTCCCGGAGGCAATCGGATACGCCGGTATGGGTCTGATGCCGGCCGGGGCGTTCAAGAACAAGGAATTCCGGTCCGGCATGGTTGAGTTTTCCTCTTCCGTAGACCCTGTTGTGCAGGATATCCTTTTCGATCCTCAAACCTCCGGAGGCTTACTGATCTGTGTGGATAAAGAAAGCGCCGATGACTTGGTCAGTAACCTTATAATAAAAGGTGTGGTTGATGCTGTAATTATCGGAGAAGTGATCAACGAACCGAAGGAGAAGATTGTTGTCAAATAGTGTTTGGTATTTGGTGTTTAGGGTTTAGAAACCAAAATCTCAATTAAGGAAGTACGGCAGCCAAACCCTAACCCGGACAAGCCGGAACAACTAAAATGCCTAAAATTATGGCGTCGCTTCGCTCCGTCTTTATGATAAACGCCTTATATTTTCAGCATGAAAAAGCTGAAATCAGCAAAAGAATACAATCGCATACTTTGCTTTTTTCTATTAATAAAATCGATAGAATGCCTTAATTTTAGGCATTTTAGGCATTTTGCAATTTTAGGCATTTCTTTGACCAACTTGATTATTACACAAAAAGAT
>DAOVBC010000031.1 GCA_030670715.1 Deltaproteobacteria bacterium
TATAAATGATGATCTAAAACAACAACTTAATCGCACCGTTCAAGATATGATTTCTCGTTGTTACCGGTTTGCTCATTCCAATAAAATTCCAGGCATCGGACTAAATGCTCGCGGCCGATTCCACCAACGCCAGTGCAGTTGTCAACACATCGCCTTTGAATCTTTTTTTCAGCGCCGCCTGCAGCATCGGGATGGTGATTACGATGTTGTGTTGGGCCAGAACAGCCAGCGATGCCAGGGCCCAGTCCTGTTGTTTAATCTTCCGGGCCTTGAAGTCGATCGTCTTGACCACCGCCTCACAAGCGGGCAGTTTGACGGCCGGCACCCGGAATACCCGGGTGTTTTGATCCAGGGTTTTGAACACGGATGTGCGGCGGTCCACACCTTCCTGGCTCAAGGCGATGATCGCATCCGGTCGGCTGATGCCGGCATAGCCGACAGTTTCTTCCGACAGGATCAACTCGCTGATGGAAGGTCCTCTCAGCACCGTAATATTGTATTCATTTTTCTGAGTTGCCTGCAGACCGGCTGTCAGGCCGGCCAGGCACAGAAGTTCGCCGGCAGTGATGATTCGCTGTCCGGCGTTTCCCAGCAGGATGATTTCATGTCGGCCGGTTTCAGGTGGTTCAAACAGTTTTTCGATTCTGGCGGGCGGTCCGGGTGGTACCATACCGGCAATTGTTTTCCTGTAATGCGCCCCGTATTCCGGGCGCTTATTTTCGGCCACGACACCGTCAGCTGCCGGCAGCCGGGTCAGGGATTCCTGTATGGTGCGCGGTGTCAATTTGTTGCGGCGCGTGTAGCGACCCGGACAAATTCCCCACATGTCGACCACGGCAAAACCATCAAATTCGATCGCCCGGGCGATTTCTTCGGCAAGGTCCTTTTGATAGGAGCTGCAGCGCTTAACATATGCGGCACCGGCCGACCGGCTGACCTGGCAGACATCCAGCGGACGTTCGAGCCGGTTCAGGAAGCCGGAACCCACCTGCGCTTCCGGCGGAGTCGTGGCTGAGAACTGGCCGCCGGTCATACCGAAGTTAAAATTGTTCAGAATCAGCAACGTCAGGTTGAGGTTCCGGCGACAGGCGGCCAGCAGGTGTGCGCCGCCGATACCCTGTCCGCCGTCGCCCATTGTGACAACGACGTTGAGCTCCGGTTGCGCCAGTTTTATTCCGGTCGCATAGGTCAGCGCGCGCCCGTGGAGGCCGTGCAGGGCATGGGTGTGAAAAAAGGTGTCAAACAGGCCCGAGCACCCGATATCGCTGACGATGGCGATCTGACTGCCGCGCAGGTCAAGGGTCTGAAAAGCCTTGTCCAGTGCCTGGGTGATGTGTTCGTGGGAGCATCCCGGACAGAAAACCGGCGGGCGATCTTTATTGAGCAAACTATCCATGATCGAGCACCTCCTCGATCTGCCGGGGTGTGATCAGGCGGCCGTCCATCTGACCGAAAAAATCGACCTGCCTGTCCGGCAGGATGCGCCGGATCTCGCCGACGTACTGGCCCAGGTTCATTTCAATCACCATAATGCGCTTTGCGCTGCGGCCCTTTTCGCGTATCAGCTTTTCGGGTACCGGCCACAAAGTCTTAAGGATCAGCACTGATACCGGTTTTCCTTTTTTTTTGCGCGAGTTGGCAACCTTCCGCACCGCCCGTGCGGTCACACCGTAGGTCAACAGAAGGGTGTCTGAGTTTTCCATGCGGTCTTCAAAGTAGCTGAACCGGTCCACAGCATCGTTGAGCTTGTTCAACAGGCGCCACTGATTGGCGGCGATTTCATTGGCACTGGTGGTGATGTAACCGTCGGGGCCATGGGTTGAAGACGTCTGGCGCACCGGAATCCCGCTTCCGATCGGCAGGAAATACGGAACCGTCTGCCCGTTTGATATCTGAAAGGGAAGAAAAGGCTCGCCGGGCGAGGGAGCTGTGCGCTCTATGATGTCAGGTCTTTCTATGGCATCCAGATCAACGCTTTCCCGGGTCATTCCGATCTCCTTGTTGGAGGCGATAAATACCGGGCAGCGGAACGTCTCCGCCAGGTTAAAGGCCTGCATGGTCAGGTAGAAACAGTCCCTGATATCCACCGGCGCCAGGACGACAACCGGCAGGCCGCTGCTGCTGCCCCAGCGCAGAAAATTGATGTCACCGTCCGCCCCCCGGGTGGCAGAACCGGTGGATGGTCCCAGTCGCTGGACATCCACGATGACGATTGGAATTTCACTGCCGATGGCAAAAGAGATCTGTTCGCTGTACAGGCTGATGCCGGGTCCGGATGTAGCCGTCATCACCTTCAATCCGGCCATCGATGCCCCCAGACAAAATCCGATGGAAGCAATCTCATCCTCCCCCTGAATGCACATTCCGCCCTCAGGGGGCAGCAGCTGGAGCATGGTGTTTAAAATGGTGGTTGCCGGCGTGATCGGATACCCGGCAAAGAAACGGCAACCGGCAGCCATCGCTCCCCGGGCGATGGCTTCGTTTCCTTCCATAAAAGATAAAGCCATAGGATAAGATTCTCCCGAAGCATAAAATAAGTATGGTTAAGCCAAAAAAGTCAAGGTGTCAAAGGAAACGTTAGAAATGGTTTTATTGGTTGGATTAGTTGAATTCGTTTAATTTGTTCTGTCTTTCATTACATTGCAAATATTAAGCGAATCTGTTTAAGCCTGTCAAGGCGACTTAGTCCTCAAATTCCTAATGATTATGACACATATTCCCGCCGCTCAGAGGTCAAAGACTCTATCCTGGATATTTTCAATTTTTCATGAAGGCTATTTTCTCCGGATGCGACAGGGGATCCCTTTTAGGTTGGGGGTGCCGAATTCTTTGCCCAGATTTTCGGTGGTGGTGAGCATGTTGTAGTTAGCCGTCTGCCAGTCGAATTGAGGCGATATTTTATCTTCCGGAAACCACCAGCCGTAGGCGGCACAGACAACATCCGGATGCACGTCGTCGGAAAGGCGCGCGACCTGAGTGATTGAACCGGCCCGGGTCTCAACGTAGACCGCACTGCCGTCACGAATGCTGTACCGTGCGGCAGTTTGGGGATGAATCCGGGCAACCGGTTCGGCACTGCGTGCCCGCAACGATTCCACCCACCGATACGAGGAATGAAGAAAATAGGGGTCTTTAGCGCTGGTCAATACCAGCGGAAAGTCGGGATCTTGGGTCGGTGCTGCAATAAAACGCGGCAGGGGAGAGACCTTCAGCTTTTCCGCGCGGCTTAACGCCAGTTCCACCTTTCCGGTGGGGGTTCGAAAGCCGCCGATATCGTATTTGCGAAAATTTTCAGGGCCTTTTAGATAGCCCTGTCGGGTAAACGCATCATAACTCATCCCGGCCGGCTCCAGGACATTTTCTAAAAGGGTATGATAATCATCATACCAGTCGTCTTCTCCGGTCAGCGCTTTCCCCAGTTCGTTCAGGATTTTGATGTCGGGCCAGCAGTCGGCCGGCGGATCCACCACCTTGGGGCGAGCCAGGATATAGC
Organism: Deltaproteobacteria bacterium; assembly: GCA_030670715.1. Classification (GTDB taxonomy): domain Bacteria; phylum Desulfobacterota; class Desulfobacteria; order Desulfobacterales; family SG8-13; genus DAOVBC01. Next base: position 3,494 of record DAOVBC010000031.1, read on the forward strand.
CGTGCCCCAGGCCGTAGTGGCCGATGTCATCAAACTCGAAATGGGTTGCTGCGGGGAGAACAATGTCCGCCATGGCTGCGGTCGGTGTCATGAAGATATCCGCTACGGCCAAAAACTCGAGTTTTTTCAAAGCATCACAGGTACGGCGACTGTCGGCGTAACCGAGCAGGGGATTGGTGCACTGCATATAGGCCCCGCGAACCGGATACGGAATATCATCCAGGATGGCTTTTTTGAGATAGGACGGCGGAACGGTCATCAGGCCGCGAACGGTCCCCTGATAAGCGTGAATCATTTCGGTCTTTTTATCCGGCACCAGGTCGGCCCGCACAAACCGGCCCAGACCCAGAACGTCCGGTTCGCTTGCCTGTATGTTTCCGCCGGGAACATCCAGGTTGCCGCAGAGGGCCATAAGGCACACCAGGGCACGGGCCGTGTCAAAGGCATGGCGATTCTGTTCAATGGCATTGCCCCATCCGATGGCCGCCGGCCGGGCAGCTGCATAAGATCTTGCCGCAGAGCGAATGGTATCGGTCGGCACCCAGCTGATTTCAGACACCGTTTCCGGTGAATATGCCTTTACGTGTTCGGCCAGCGCCTCAAAACCGTGGGTCCATTCCGCAACAAACCGCTGGTCGTAGAGGCCTTCTTCAATAATGACATGCAAAAATGCCAGAGCCAGAGCGGTATCAGAGCCCGGTTTTAACTGCAGCCAGTGCTTTGCACGATGGGCAAGCGAGGTCCTGCGAGGATCGATGACGATCAGCTCGGTACCCTGCTTGACCTGATCCAACAACCGGCGGCAGATCAGGCCCTCTTCATTCGTGCCGGTGATGTTGCTGCCCCAAAGGATCGCCAGTCGGCTGTTGTGGTGAAAATCGGCCACCGGGTAAAAACCGCAGGTGTGAAATCCGCTGATTTCGCGGGGAGCATGGCAGACATCCTGAACCGCCACAACATTTGGTGAACCGAAAATGTTGGCCAGTCGAATAAGAACAAAATGATCCAGCCCTTTAGGCATACCCTGGCAGAACGCCACCGCTCGGGCGCCATGCTGCTGTTTTATGCGGTTGAAGTTGTCCCGAATGATGGACAGCGCCCGGGGCCAGGAAATTTCATCCCACTTTCCGGCACCGCGAATGCCGCGCCGTTTTAACGGGTGCAGCAGTCGCTGTGGATGATTGAGACGCTCGGCCGAAGCGCGCCCTTTGTGGCAAATATAGCCCTTGTTGAGGTAACCATCGGGATCACCCTTAATTTCGGTAATCTTATTGTCCTTTACGACCACCAGCAGGGCGCAGCCGCCATGATCCATTCGGCCGCAGTGGGTTTTCATCCAGTGGATGCTGTCTGTCATTTTATTCTTTTTTGTCTCCGGGTTTGTTTTACATAACCTATAACTGAAGGAGATTCTGCAGGAAAGGAAATTCAGCCGATGACGTTGACAACTTCGGACACCGGCACCAGTTGAACCTCTTTTTCCAGCTCCGGCAGCACTTCCCGCATGACCCTGTAGGTTGTTTTCGACGGATGAACAATTCCGACCGCCGTACCGTATTTTTTGGCGATCCGTACCAGTTTTTTGAACTGTTTGCGGATAAATTCAGGCGATTGAATATGATCAATAAAAACGTCGCGTTCGGCAAAGGGCAACTGGAACAGTCGGGCCGAGGGGCGACAAATGGTTCGGGCTGTTGAGCGGCTGTCCACGAAAAACAGGCCCCGCTGCTTGAGGATGGAGAATATCTGGTACATCTGTGAGGATTCGGCGGTCATCTTTGACCCCATGTGGTTGTTGACGCCTTTGATGCCGGGCACGGCCGCCAGGTTTTTCTTTAACTGTTCGATGAGTTCATCCGGGGACATGGAGGTCAGCAGTGCTCCGGGGCCGGGATTGATACTGGGATATTCAAGCGGTTCCATCGGCAGGTGGAGCATAACCTCCCGACCTTTCGCCCGAATGGCGCGGGCGATCTTCCGGGTATAGGGCGTGTGCGGCAGCACCGAAAATGTAAACGCCGCATCCATTTCAAGAAATTTTTTTGCCATATGCCTGTCGTAGCCAAGGTCATCAACGATAATGGCTACTCTGGGAAGGGCGCCCGGAGCAGGTTTTGGGAGATCAGGAAGCGGTGGACGCAGCGATTTGTCTTCTTTCGGGTAAATTTCAAAAGGCGGTATTTTGGCCAGTGTATCTTCTCTCGTACTTTCCGGAATCGTATCCGGATAGGTGGGTACCGGCTGTTTGCGCAGAACAAATCGGTGGGTGAGAAATCCGACTGCAACCACCAGCAACAGCAGTATGGCAAAGCCGATGCAGACCTTTAACAGCGAAACGGCAAAAAGCACTCGTCTGCGCGATTTTTTTTTACGTTTCTTTTTTCGTCTGGGTTTTCTGCGCGCCAATGGTTTGGTTTCAAGAGCGGTAAATCGTTTGTCTATACGTGCAAAATTAAGATTATACGACTCAGTACTCTAATACGTCATCGGAATTACGAATACATGAACTTAGGGCTCCCAGCTTAACCTTGCAGGTTTTTAAAAACGTCATAGCTGATCAGCATCTCCAGGGCCCGCATGACCTGGTAGTCGGTCTGGAGCTTTTCAGGTGTCAAGGGGCCGTGTCTCAACTCGAGTTCCTTCTGCCGTGAAGATTTCCCATTTTTCTTTTTTTTATCTTTTTCTTCTTTCTTTTTTTTCTTATCAGGCATCGCTTCCAGGTGGTTTTTCAGATCTTTTTCTTTTAAGCGGCCGTCATCTCCTTCTTTCAGGTCTTCTTCGTCGATGAATTTTTTCTTTACAACGATATCAGGCTCTATCCCCTTGGCCTGGATCGAGCGACCACTGGGGGTGTAGTAACGCGCAATGGTTAATTTCAGACCGTAACCCCCGCGCAGGGTTTCCACCGTCTGGACAGAACCCTTTCCGAAGGAGGTCGTGCCGAGCACCAGGGCCCGTTTGTGGTCCTGTAAAGCACCCACAACAATTTCTGATGCACTGGCACTGCCGCCGTTGATCAACGCCACGATCGGGTAGTCACGAACGACTTCGTTCGGTTGGGCCCTGAATTCTTTGGTATTTCTCTTCTGGCGACCCTTAATTGACAGAATAAGGCCGTCTTCCAGGAACAGATCGGACACCTTAATGGCCTGATCCAGCAAACCGCCGCCGTTGTCTCGGAAATCAAAGACGAGTCCTTTTAACGGTGTTTTCCCGGATTCAAGCTCTGCCAGAACCTTTTTCAGGTCCTTTGTGGTGTCGCTGTTGAAATTGGTAATACGGATGTAGCCATAGCCGGGCTTTAACGTAACCGCTCTCACACTTTCAATCGGAATGATATCCCGGATCAGATGATATACGATCGGTTCCTGAGCGCCTTCCCGGACAATGGTTACCTGCACAGCTGAGCCTTTCGGGCCGCGCATCATATTCACCGCTTCCCGCAATTCATTGACCGGCTTATCATCTACCTTTATGATTCTGTCCATGGCCTTGATTCCGGCCTTGTACGCCGGAGTGCCTTCTATCGGTGAGATAACGGTCACAAAACCGTCACGCATGGTGATGTGTATACCGATCCCGGTGAATTTGCCTTTGGTGTCGATGTTCAGATCTTCAAATGCTTCAGGTGGCAGCAGAGAGGAATGGGGATCAAGGCTGCGGACCATTCCCTGGATTGCTTTTTCGATAAGATCCTTGGATTCAACCGGATCAACGTAATTTTTCTGAACCAGTTCAATAACTTCGGAAAATAATTTTAGCCCTTTATATGTTTCTTCACTGCCGGCTGAAAGATGCCGGTTGAATCCTGTTCCGATTGTCCAGAACATGACCGAAATTATAACTGCCAGCCAGAGTTTGATATGCCGGTTTTTCTTTGCAGTCATTAATTACTCCTTTAAGCTTTTTATAACCGGATTGTCATCCCGCTTTCAGCATGATTAACGGGCAAAAGATGAATATATGAAAACGCTTCTACCCTTTTGCAAGCCATTTCAGCGGATCCAGCGGTTTACCGTGATGGCGTACCTCAAAATGAAGCACCGGACCGATCATAGAACCCGTATCGCCGACGGTGGCGATATCCTCACCGGTGTTTACATAATCTCCTTTATTTTTGTAGAGCTCGTGCAAATGAGCGTATACGGTGTAATAACTATCCCCGTGATCGATGATAATCATGTTGCCGTATCCTTTGAACCATTCGGCATAGAGAATGCGGCCCGTATAAACAGCTTGAATGACGGCACCTCTTTTTGCTTTAACATCAATGCCGCTGCGAAAAACGGATACCTTAAATCTGGAATTTCGGTGAGGGCCGAAGAAAGATATTATTTTACCTTTTACAGGCATTTTTAGCAACCCTTTAAGCTCGGAAAACGAATGAATCGAGATGCCTTTGAGTTGCTCTGCGGGCTGTTCGGTCAGCGTATTGATGGTTTGATCGAGAGCCTCGGCAGCTTTATTCAGAGAATCCAGAGCTGCCACCTGCAAAGATTTCTGTGTTCGGATCTCCTCCAGCATTTTTGATCGATCGGCTTTATTCTTTGACAGCGACTTTATTTCGGTCTTTATTGCTGCTTTAATCGAGCGCTTTTTCACCAGCTGGTCGTTCAGGCGATCAAGGATTTCCTTGAGACGGGCCTTGTCATTCAACAGTTTCGCCCGAATGCTTTCATCATAGGTCAGGATTTGCTCCAGGGATTTTTTACGGTAGAGCATTTCATATATGGTTCCCGATGAAGCCAGAAACTGCAGGGTGCCCAGCCGGTTTGTTTTATACAGGGCCACCAGGCGTCGGGAAGCATATTCTTCTTTTTGATCAATTTCTTTGACCAGCTTTTTATAAGCCGTTCGCGTTATTGCGATTTTCTCGCTTAGAACTTTTAATCCTGCTCTATTTTTGGATATGCGTCTGCCGGCTTGATCAATGGAATAATCGATACGGTTCAAATGAGTCAAGATATTGACTTCCTGGCTGGTGTACCCTCGAACCTGTTTTTCGGCTTTTTCTATTTTGTGACTGAGATCTTCGGCCTCTTGCTTATACCGCTGGATTTTATTGACGGAACCTGACCGGGCGGTGCCACTCTCCCGCCGTTGATCCACAGAGACAATGTGGATAAAATTCTCCCGGTTCTGAATATAACCGACCAGTTCCGAATGCCGCACCTTGAGCCACCCGTTCCGGCGGTTTAAAATGATTACCTCGCTTCCCTTTTGAAGCGTTTTTAGCGGCGGCGAACCGGTTCCCGGTTCCGGCCGCAGGTTAAGATTATCGACAATCACAATGCCGATCTCATCCGCGGCAAGGCTCAATTTTCCTCCAGAAATGAAGGTAAGCATGATCAGCGTGAGCGCAATCAGAACGCTCAAGATATGCTTGTGCGGGTATCTGACCGGTATGCTGACGGTTTCTGCTTTCGGTTGTGAACGGGCCCGGGAGGATGACGGGCGGGCAGAATTTGAATGATGTGTCATGGTTTTAGAAATTGCTTTAGCGATACGAGACATCCCAGCCATCCGACGATCATGCTGCTTGAAATTATTGAAAAAAGAATGTGAAGGGGGAGAAACCGTATTTGAAACGGGCCGGCGGTGAAATCCTGGGCCACATTGGATGAAATTGCCAGGAAAACGATAAATAGTAAGAGCAGGCCGATAATTCCCCCCAGTGCACCCTGAATGATTCCCTCAATGTAAAAGGGGATTTTGATAAATTGATCCTCCGCGCCTACCAGGCGCATGATTTCAATTTCATCGCGTCGGGTGTAAAGTACCAGGCGAATCGTATTGGCGACAAAAAATACAGCGGCCACGAAAAAAAGGGCTCCTAGGCCATACCCGGCCAGGGTAAATAGATTAAAGATATTCGTAAACCGTCCGAGCCATTTCCGGCCGTATTCGACTTCTTCCACCTGGGGCAGGTCTTCGATCTGCACGGCCAGTTTTTCGATTTTTTCCCAGTTCCGTGAAGCGTCAATCATGCGTACTTCAAACCCATCAGGCAGGGGATTTTCCTTTAGGTTTTCAAGCAGGGCGGATTGCCGCCGCATCTGCCCTCTGAGCTGTTTTAGCGCGTCGTCCCTGGAAATAAAGCGCACTTCATGGACCCCGTACATCCCGAGCATTTTTTTCTGCAGCCCCGGAATCTCAGCTGCCGGTGTAGCCGGCATCAGGTAAACCATAATGCGGACACCCTCCCGCCACGTGTTCATCAGGTCACTGGTATTAATAAAAAAAAGGGCGAAGGAACTGACAATGAGAATCGACAGCGCAATCGTTATAATCGTCACTGCATTCAAAAACCTGTTCTGCCGGATATCCTGTATGGCCCGTTTCAGGTAAAGTCGCATGCTAACCTTTACGTTTGGCGTGTTCTATACGACATGATTATATATCGGATGTTTCAATCAGGCGCCCTGCGTTGAGATTCACCACCCGACCCCCGCTTTTGCGGATCAGCTCTCTGTCGTGGGTTGCAATGACCACAGTGGTGCCGCGGGTGTGGAATCCTTTCAGCAGGTTAAAAATAAAGCCGGCGGACTCGGTATCTAGACTGCCGGTGGGCTCGTCGGCCAGGATGATTTTGGGATCACCGACAACCGCCCTTGCAATCGCCACCCGTTGCTGTTCGCCCCCCGAAAGGCTCGGCGGCAGTGCATTCAGCCGTTGTTCCATCCCGACCGTTCTTAACACGCTGTTGACCTTTTTCTGGATCATCCGCTGTTTTTGACCCTTTGCCTCCAGAACCAGGGAAACGTTTTCATACACGGTCTTGGTCGGTATCAGTTTGTAGTCCTGAAAGACGATGCCGAAGTTGCGCCTTAAGAACGGAATTTTTTTTCGGGGAATTCGTGACAGGTTCATGCCGTCGACCAGAATCTGACCGTCGGAAACAGGTTCTGCAATGTAAAGAAGTTTCAAAAGGGTGGTTTTGCCCGCACCACTGGGCCCGCTGATAAAAAGAAATTCGTTTTTATAGATATCCAAAGTGATATCCACCAGGGCGTTTTTGGGCCCGTAACTTCGATAGACGTGAAACAGGCGAACAATTGCGTATTTCTCTTCACCACCAGTCATTCCAGAATTTCCAGGCCGACAGCTTTTTGCAGAAAGGCTTTGGCAATTTTAAAATCGTAAAGGGCGTTGTAATAATTGGTTCGGGTGCGGTTCAACAGATTCTGGGCAATCAGAATATCGGTTGACGTGGCCGCCTGCTCTTTGTAGCGTTCTTCGGTGATGCGCATGTTCTCTTCCGCCTGCTGTATCGCTTTTTCCACCGTCACGATATTTTTTTCGGACTGTCTGGCGCTTAGGTAGGACCGCTCCACTTCGAGCCGGATTTGATCGAGGGTTTGTTCCCTGCCGATGCGGGCCTGAGACAGGCGACTGCGTTTTTCCCTTTCACCGTAGGCAGTTTTGCCCCACTGCCAGAAATCCCAGGTTGCAACACCGGTGATCGACCAACCGTCAGGATCAATAAAATCTTCACTGCCGCTCAAATCCCATTCAGATCCGCGTTTGAAATAGATGCCTTCCAGGGAAATGGTGGGATAAAAATCCTTGCGGGATATTTTCAGATCCTTTTCCGCAATTTGAATTTGCAGATTGTCAACTTTGATTTCGAGCCTGTTTTTTTCCGCCAGGTCGAGATAAAAATCCAGATTGTTCTTCAGCGGTTCATAGGACTGAATATCCGTTAATTGTACCGCAGCGTTCACCGACCGTCGCAGTATAATGTTGAATACAGATTCGGCCACATCCAGATTGTTCCGGGCAACAATCAGTTCCTGTTTTGTATTGGCCAGCTCCACCTGCGTCTGGAGCAAATCGTTGAGTGGGGTCATGCCCACTTCATAAAAATTTCGCGCCACTTCCACCTGGGCTTCCAGCAGTTTTACCGAATCAAGGGACACTTCTTCGAGTTTATGCGTCTTCAGGACGTTGAAATAAGACTGTTTGGCCAGAAAAATGACTTCCAGCCGCGTCAGTATCTGGTTGAGTTTGGCAACATCCAGGCCGAGATCGGCAATTTTATACTGATTGATGAGAGCAAAACCCGAGAAAATCGGTTGCCTGAACCCGGTGGTAAGAGAGACTTGATCCCGCAACGTGGTAAAGCCTCCGGTGAAACCGCCGATGGATGCCTCCTGATCATTGCGGACGAACTGGTAGGTAGCGTTGAAGGTGGGGAAAAAATTTGAGCGCTGGGCCTTTTTGTTGGCGTTGGCGGCTTCGATTTCTTTGCGGGATTGTTTCATTTCGAGATTAGCACGAAGGGCCTCTTCCACAGCCTGCAGCAGTGTCATGGCAGGCGCCTGGCCCCGGACCCCGGTGCGGGGCGTTTCCTGGGCCGACGGGTTCGGCACGCCAATCTGAAATAAACACAGAACAATCACAAAAATGACCAGTCGGCCAAAGTATCGGGCAGACATTTCCATTAGTTTGTAAATCTGCCAAGGCACGGGCACCTCCGAAGCTTTAAGATTGACCTGTATCGAAATAGCTGATATTGATGCACCGAGTTCAAGGAGTGCTGTTCCCAGTTTTCCTTGCTCGAAGCCTCCACTGAATCCCATTAAACCGGCTTCTTCCATTTCGGTGGAGGCTTTTTATATCCAATCAGGTAAGTAAAATCAACATTTTATTCGCCGTGCCATTATATCCCGTTCC
>DAOVBC010000075.1 GCA_030670715.1 Deltaproteobacteria bacterium
TTACTATAAATGCTTAATACGCCAGTTTTGCAATGATGCATAGGCCTTAACAATATATTTTCAGTCGCACCAGGGCGGGCTTTAGGCAATTTAGGCATTTTCCCTTATGAGCTATAATCTTTCGGCTTTAAGCTTGAAACCTTGAACCCTGAATCTGCAAACGAATAGTTTTTTACACTTGATCGAAAGTATTGATTGTAAGCATACGCCCTGCATAAACCGGAAAAGTTAGAGGTGTTAAGTGACCAAACCATTACTCGTAGTTGAATCACCAACCAAAGTCAAAACGCTTAAAAAATATCTCGGTAAAGATTTCAATATCGCTGCCACCGTCGGGCACCTGAAGGATCTTCCGAAAAAAGAAATGGGAATCGACGTTGAAAGCGGTTTCAAACCAATATACAGAAACATTCCCGGCAAACAGAAAGTCATAAAGACGCTACGCCAATCAGCGGGCGATGCATCCGAAATATTTCTGGCCCCTGACCCGGACCGGGAGGGCGAGGCAATTGCCTGGCATGCGGCTGAACTGCTCAAGAAAAAAGGAAGAAAATTCCATCGCGTTCTCTTTCACGAGCTTACCGAAAACGCCATCAAAGAGGCGCTTCGATCTCCCCGGAAATTGGACCGCAGCAAGTATGATGCCCAGCAAGCCCGCCGGATACTTGACCGCCTGGTCGGATACAACATTTCACCGCTGCTCTGGCGCAAAGTAAAAGGCGGACTCAGTGCCGGCCGCGTTCAATCCGTTGCCCTGCGAATCATCTGCGATAGAGAACGCGCCATTCATGCCTTTGAGCCGCAGGAATACTGGTCTATAACGGCCCAACTCGAAGACGACGCTCCCCCGCCCTTTGCCGCTAAACTGGTAAAAAAGAAAGAGAAAAAAATAACCATCCCGGATGAAAAAGCGGCTAAGAACATTCTGGACACGCTTGCCGAAGAAACATTCGTTGTGGACAAGGTCCAGAAGAAAACAACCGGACGCAATCCCCAGCCACCATTTATCACAAGCAAGCTGCAGCAGGAGTCGATCCGCAAGCTGCGGTTTTCGGCCAAAAAAACCATGATCATTGCCCAGCAGCTTTATGAGGGTGTGGAGCTTGGACCGGGGGAACCGGTCGGTTTAATTACTTACATGCGTACCGATTCCACCCGTATCGCCATGGAAGCTGCTTCAGAAGCGCTGCAGCTGATCAGGGAGACATTCGGTGAAAAGTACGTGCTGGATAAACCGCGGTTTTTTAAAAATAAAAAGAAAGCCCAGGACGCCCATGAGGCCATCCGACCGACATCGGTTTTCAACACCCCGCAGCAGGTGGCGCCCTATCTGTCAAAGGATCAGCTTGCAGTTTACCGCCTGATATGGCAGCGCTTTGTCGCCTCTCAAATGCAGCCGGCTCTCATTAACAATATGTCCATCTCAATCAATGCCGGAGATTTTCTTTTCAATGCCAGCGGTTCGGCCGTGAAATTTCCAGGATTCATGAAGCTGTATATGTCCGCCGATGAAGAAATGGCGCGTACCGATATAAAGAGAGAACTGAATCTGCCGGAACTTTCCAAAGGTATGGTCTTGAAGCTGTTGGAACTTGAACCCAAACAGCACTTTACCCAGCCGCCAGCGAGGTTCTCCGAGGCGTCCCTGGTGAAAGAACTGGAAGAAAACGGCATCGGACGCCCGAGCACCTATGCGAATATCCTCTCGACCATCAGGGATAAGGGTTATGTTGAGCTGCTGAAAGGATATTTTCGTCCGGGTGAATTGGGATTTATCGTCAACGATCTTCTGGTGGCAAACTTTCCGGAAATATTCGACGTGGAATTTACCGCCAAAATGGAAGATGACCTGGACCGGGTCGAGTCTGCCGAAATCGGTTTCCAGGATATTCTCTCGCGATTCTATGGCCCTTTTAGAACCAGGCTGGACAGAGCAGTTGATGCGATGCTCAGCGTAAAAGGGGTGGGTATTCCCACCGGTCTGTCATGCCCTCGCCCGCAGTGCGGCAAAGAGCTTCATGTCAAGGTCGGCAGAAACGGTCACTTTCTCGCCTGCAGCGGCTACCCGGAATGCGACTATTCCAGCGATTACACCCGGGATGAAAAAGGCAACATCAAACCCGTGGAACCGTCCAAAGAGGATGTTTCCGATAAGGTTTGCGAAAAGTGCGGACGCCCCATGCTAATAAAGCGGGGCCGTTACGGAGAATTTCTTGCCTGCAGCGGTTACCCCGAGTGCAAATACACACAGTCTTTGCATTCAAACGGACCCGGGAAACCCACCGGCGTTCATTGCCCGGGAAAAGGCTGTACAGGAGAACTGGTTGAGAAAACCTCCCGGCGCGGCAAAACCTTTTACGGCTGCAGCCGATTTCCGGACTGCACATTTGCGACATGGGATAAACCGGTGAATAGAGAATGCCCGGTGTGCAAAGCGAAATTTCTGGTTGAAAAAACCACGAAAAAGAAAGGGACCTTTCTTGCCTGCATGACGGAGGGGTGTGGGTACAGAGGGTAAAAAATGCCTAAAAAAGGAGGCTCAAAGCTGAAGGCTAAAAGCTGAAAGCAGGACAAACCAAACAAACGCAACAAACTCAATGAACCCGACAAACTCAACAAACCTTTATCCTGTTAAATTCTTCGAAGAAGACGAGCGAAGCGGATTTAACCGGGGCAACGAACCCAATAAACCCAACGAACCCAACGAACTCAACAAACCCGGAACTTTGAACCCTGAACCTTGAACCCTGAACCTCTGAACCCCTACAACATTTTTTTCTTGACAGGTATTTTTATGGCTGTTAGGATGTCCGAAATTCGAGATTATCGGAAAAATAATGAAAAGCACTATCGCCATTAACAACCTTATTAGCCTTATTATTCTCCTCGTCGTAGAGGTCATACTCTGCTGCGAGGAAAGGGGTTGATAATGGCATAGCACCGTAAGCAAAATAAAAAACCAAAAGCCGTTATCAGCCCCTGAGTCTGATAACGGTTTTTTTTTGCACAACTACAAAAACCAACACATAAAGGAAACGTATCATGGAAATGACGGGCGCACAGATCTTAATGGAGGTTTTAAAGCAAGAAGGGGTGGACACCATATTTGGATTCCCCGGAGGGGCGGTTATCGACATCTATGATGAACTTGCTAAAACGGAAATTCGACACATCCTGGTTCGTCACGAACAGGGTGCCGTGCATGCGGCGGACGGCTACGCCCGCGCCAGCGGTGGTGTAGGCGTTTGCCTGGTCACCTCGGGCCCCGGAGCGACGAACACCGTCACCGGCATTGCTTCGGCGTACATGGATTCCATTCCCCTGGTAGTGATCACCGGTCAGGTGCCGACCCATTTGATCGGCAACGACGCCTTTCAGGAAGTTGACATCGTTGGCATTACCCGCCCGTGCACCAAACACAATTACCTGGTCAATCATGTGGACGATCTGGCAAAAACGATAAAGGAGGCATTCCATATCGCTCGATCGGGTCGCCCGGGTCCCGTTCTGGTGGACTTACCTAAAGATGTCGGCAATGCCACCAGTTCATATGAGCCGCTGGAGGAGGTTAATCTTAAATCCTATAAACCAACCTATAAGCCGAACATGAATCAGTTGAAAAAAATTGTCCAACTGATAGAAAATGCCCGGCGCCCGCTCATTTTTGCCGGCGGCGGTGTTATATTGTCCGGAGCATCCGACGAGCTGACCCGGTTTGCCCGCAAAACCCAAATCCCTGTCACAACTTCTCTGATGGGTCTTGGCGCTTTCCCCGGTACTGACCCTTTGTGGTTGGGCATGATCGGTATGCACGGCACCTACCGCGCCAACATGTCCACCGGCGCCTGTGACCTGCTGATTTCAATCGGGGTGCGCTTTGATGATCGGGTGACCGGAAAAACCGATGCCTTCGCCGCCCAAGCCACAATCGTGCATATCGATATCGATCCGACATCCATTCGCAAGAATATTCCGGTCGCCATTCCGGTCGTCGGAGATTGTAAAGTCAGTCTTGATCATTTGAACAAACTTGCAGATCAAACAAATCTGGGAGACCTCCGGCAAAAGAGAGAGAAGTGGCTGGACCAAATCGAACAGTGGAAAAGCACCAACCCGCTGGCTTATAAGCAGGAAGATAAAATCAAACCGCAATATGTTGTCGAAAAACTTTACGAACTCACCGGTGGTAAGGCGATCATTACAACCGAAGTCGGCCAGAATCAAATGTGGGCTGCCCAGTATTACCATTTCGACCGACCCAACCACTTTATTACTTCCGGAGGGCTGGGCTGTATGGGGTTCGGCCTTCCGGCGGCTATCGGCGCCCAGCTTGCCTGTCCTGATAAACTGGTTGTCGATATCGCCGGTGACGGAAGCATCCAGATGAACATTCAGGAAATGGCTACGGCCGTTCAATACTGCCTGCCGGTCAAGACGGTCATTTTAAACAACGGTTATCTCGGCATGGTACGTCAATGGCAGGAACTGTTCTACGAAAAACGTTACGCCTGCACCTGCATAGAGCACGCACCGGATTTCGTGAAACTGGCGGAAGCTTTTGGCGCGGTCGGTTTGAGGGCAACCAAACCGGAAGAGGTCGAATCAGTCCTGAAGGAAGGCCTTTCTGTCCCGCAGCCGGTAATAATGGATTTTATGGTGGAAAAGGAAGAAAGTGTTTATCCTATGGTCCCGGCCGGTGCGCCGATTACGGAAATGCTGCTGGTGTAAACTCGCAAAGCGCCGAGCGCATAGAACATGGCTGATAAGAATACACCCGATGAGGATATAAGGATTGTAAACATGAATGAAGAAAAACACATATTCACGATGCTGGTGGACAATGAACCGGGGGTTCTTTCCAGGGTGGTCGGGCTTTTCAGTGGTCGCGGCTTTAACATAGACAGTCTGGTAGTTGCCGAAACCATTGACCCCAAAATTTCGCGAATTACAATTGTTACTAAAGCAGACCGGCCGGTCCTGGAACAAATCGAGAAACAGCTCAACAAGTTAGTCAATGTTATTAAAATCCGTGATCTTACCGGTCCGGAAGCGGTAAAGCGGGAAATGGCACTGATCTGCGTGAAGGCAAAAACCGAATATCGGGCTGAAATTTTGCGGATTGTTGATATCTTCAGATGCCAAGTCGTTGACGTCGGACGAGAGCACTACATCATCGAAGTCACCGGCGAAGCGGGCAAACTGGAGGCGTTGATACAGCTTATGAAACCGATGGGTATAAAAAAAATTGCCCGCACCGGTCCGCTGGCGCTGATCAGGGAACCGAACTAAAACAATGAGCGTCTCGAATGTTCGAGACTCGAGGATCGGCCCTGCGGGCCTTGAGGATCGTTCCTGCGGAACTAGAGGCTATACACAAAACACGTTAATTTTTTAAGCCTCAAGCGAGGCGCTTGTACCGAGCGCTCCTCAAATTCGCCGAAGGCGAATGATCCTCAATCGAAGCGATCGATAGTAATATGGATTAAGTGCAGTAGAGTTTAACTGTTTAAAATATTAACAACAGAAAGCATAGGAGATTGATATGGCAAAGATTAACTTCGGCGGTGTTGAGGAAGAGGTGATCACCTCTGATGAATTTTCACTTCAAAATGCCAGAGATGTGCTGGACAGTGAAATTGTAACCGTCCTCGGCTATGGTGTTCAGGGACCGGGACAAGCACTGAACATGCGCGATAACGGCATCAGGGTTGTTGTCGGTCAGCGGCAAAACAGCAACTCATGGGATCGTGCCGTTGCCGATGGATTTGTCCCGGGGGAGACCCTCTTTCCTATCGAGGAGGCGGCCCGAATGGGAACCGTGCTTCAATATCTACTTTCAGACGCCGGCCAGGTTGCCCTGTGGCCCAAAATAAAAGAATGTTTGAATCCGGGAGATGCATTGTACTTTTCCCACGGGTTTGCGATCGTGTATAAAGATCAAACAGGAATTGTACCCCCGGAAAATGTTGACGTCGTACTGGTGGCACCTAAAGGCTCCGGTCGTACGGTGCGGACCAATTTTCTCGACGGTAGCGGCATCAATTCGAGTTTTGCCATCTTCCAGGATTATACCGGGCGGGCAAAAGAAAGAACCCTGGCTCTGGGCATTGCCATCGGTTCCGGTTATCTGTTTCCAACGACATTCGAAAATGAAGTGTACAGCGACTTAACCGGTGAACGCGGCGTTTTGATGGGATGTTTGGCCGGTGTGATGGAGGCCCAGTACAATACTTTACGCAAACACGGACACAGTCCGAGTGAGGCGTTCAATGAAACGGTGGAAGAATTGACGCAGAGTCTGATTCGCCTGGTGGCGGAAAACGGCATGGACTGGATGTTTGGAAACTGCAGCACCACCGCCCAAAGGGGTGCGCTGGACTGGGCACCGAAGTTTCGGGATGCCGTATTACCCCTGTTTGATGAACTATACGAAAGCGTTATATCGGGCAAAGAAACCAAAAGGGTCCTTGAGGCCAACAGTGCTCAGGACTATCGCGAAAAGCTGCAAAAAGAACTGGATGTCATCAAAAACTCGGAAATGTGGCAGGCCGGTGCAGCGGTGCGTTCCCTGCGACCTGAGAATCGAAAAAAATAAGTGCGATCGTACGGCTTCGCCTTACTTGAGGATCGGCGCTCCGCGCCTTGAGGAGCGTCCCGCTTTGCGGGACTCGAGGCTTTTTTGAATGCAGCCTCAAGCGCAGCGCTCCTCAAATTCGCCGCCCCAGTGAAATAGTTTTCACATTTCACGGGGCAAGCAGGCGAATGATCTTCAAGCGAAGTCCTCATTCAATCCGAAGGAGTGAATTTATGGAACCGGTACTATTATACGACACCACCTTACGAGACGGAACCCAGGGTGAAAATATCAATTTTTCGGCCGAAGATAAAATAATGATCGCCCAGAGGCTGGATGAGATCGGCATCCATTATATCGAAGGTGGCTGGCCCGGTTCCAACCCAAGGGACAAACGCTTTTTTGATCTTGCTAAATCGGTGCAGCTTAAAAACGCCCGGCTGGCAGCCTTCGGTTCAACACGCCGACCCGGTGTGGCACCGCAAAACGATTCGAACGTTGCTGCGCTGCTGGAAAGCGACACCCCGGTGGTTACCATATTCGGTAAAACCTGGGATCTGCATGTTGAAAAGGTCATGGACAACACCCTGGATGAGAACCTGGCGATGATCCACGAGACCGTCAGCTATCTTAAAGAACAAGACCGTGAAGTGATATACGATGCTGAACATTTCTTTGACGGATATAAAGAGAATCCGGACTATGCCATGAAAACCCTTGCTGCTGCTGTTGAGGGGGGCGCAAATATCATCGTCCTGTGCGATACTAACGGCGGCACCCTGCCCTTTGATGTGGAAATCGCAAGTCGGACGGTGGTCAAAACATTCAATGAAAAATACGCGAAACTCCACACTGACGGGCCAATCAAAATCGGCATACACACTCACAACGACAGCGGCCTTGCAGTGGCCAACTCGATCAGTGCCGTCCAATCGGGTGCCGTTCTGATACAGGGCACGATTAACGGTTACGGTGAACGGTGCGGCAATGCAGATTTGAACTCGATTATACCGATTCTCTGCCTGAAAATGAATCGTTCCTGCATATCGAAGACAAACCTTTCCAGGCTGAAGAAATTATCGAGATTTGTCAGCGAAACCGCCAACATTGTCCCGGTGAATACCCGACCCTTTGTCGGCAAAAGCGCCTTTGCCCATAAGGGCGGTATCCACGTGAGTGCCATTATGAAAGAACCGCGGGCATATGAGCATATTGAGCCAAACCTGGTGGGCAACAGACGTCGGGTGCTCGTCTCGGATCTGTCCGGAAAAAGCAACGTGGAATACAAAGCCAGGGAACTGGGGATCAACCTGGGGAACAACGGATTTGACAGTCGTGAAATTGTCTCGAAAGTCAAGGAGATGGAGGAGGAGGGTTACCAGTTCGATATCGCGGACGGATCGTTTAAAATCCTGGTGGAAAAGTTCACACAGCAATTCATTCCCCTTTTCGATCTGGAATCGTTCCGAGTTGTTATTGAAAAGGATAAGGACCAGCCCTGCAGAGCCCATGCAACGATCAAAATTGCTGTGGATGACATCCGGGAAATAACAGCCGCCGAGGGAATGGGTCCGGTGAGTGCTCTCGACAATGCTCTGCGCAAGGCCCTTGACCAGTTCTATCCAGATCTGGATACCATGCACCTGGTGGACTTTAAAGTGCGTGTTATCGACGGTCGCGACGGAACGGCGGCTAAAGTCAGGGTGTTTATCGAGTCGAGGGACCAGGATGAGATCTGGAGTACCATCGGTGTTTCCGAAGACATCATTGAGGCCAGCTGGCAGGCACTGGCCGACAGCTTTCACTACAAACTTGCAAAAGAGACCGGCAAAGAGTCCCGGTCCTGAAGTACATGTATCCGTGACTACAATGACTTATATGATATTGAAATCCCAACCCGGACAAACCGGAAAGTGCACTAAAGTGCCTAAAATGCCTAAAATTGTGGTGTCGCTTCGCTCCGTCTTTATTATAAACGCCTGGTATTTTCAGCAACAAAAGCCTGAAATCAGCAATTGAATACCATCTTGCTTTTTTCTTTTACTAAAATCGATAGACTACCTTAATTTTAGGCATTTCTTTGTAACAACTTAGCTTTTACACAAAAAGATCTTGCCTCAAAAAACAAAAAAATAATTCTAAGATACTAAACAGGGAGTATAATTATGACTGAACATGATCGCGTCATCATTTTTGACACAACGTTAAGAGACGGGGAACAATCCCCCGGAGCCAGCATGAACACCGGAGAAAAAATGCGTCTGGCCCTGCAATTGGAAAAACTGGGTGTAGATG
>DAOVBC010000010.1 GCA_030670715.1 Deltaproteobacteria bacterium
CCGATTCACTCCGGTGGCTGCGTGTCCGGTCATTTCAATGACTTAGCAGCGGGGGCATTCCTGCCCCCTCCGCGTTCTCCCGCAAAAAACGTGCGGGAGCCGCGGTCTCCCCCACGGCTAAGTCATTGAAATGACGAGGCCTCTGCGCCAATCTCGCTGCTCGGGGAAACGTACCTCGTGAACACTTAGGGCCATTTTTACCTGCAGGGGCAAGATCCTGGATACTGGATACGGATTGGACGATTAAGGCATAAAGCGCGCGAATCGGTGGATCAGGCTTGACTTCGTTTCAGCCATTTTTTATATTTTGACAGACGTTCAACCAATTAGCCCACCGGTTTTACTTTGATCGGGTTAAAGGTTTATAGTTTATAGTTGATAGCGCTTTAGATAAGTGACCGGATACTGGAAATTCGAGACTCGAAATTTGAAAAAAGATTTACGTTTTGGGGTAGGTGTAGCAATTAACAGTTGATATCCTTGATCCGGTATCCAGTATCCAGTATCCAGTATCGAGTATCGATTCCTTGGGAATACTGGATGACGTATAAAAAAGTAGTCGCGCAAAACCGCTTTGACATCCAGGAATTGTTAGGAGGTAACCATGAAATTAAAGCAAATCGTCGTTTCGATTGAAAATTCACCCGGGCGATTATTAGAGGTGACGGAAACTCTCGGGAACGCAGGTATCAATCTTCGGGCCCTGAACCTGGTCGACACCGGTGCATTTGGTCAGCTGCGGCTTCTGGTTTCAGATGTGGGCAAGGCCAGGCAAATTTTGATGCGGATGCAGGTTTCGGCTTTTGTCAACGAAGTCGTAGCGGTAGAGATCGATGACACGCCTGGAAGTCTTGCCGGGCTACTCAAGCCGCTTAAGGATGCCAACGTGAGCGTTATTTTCATGTATGCGTTCATCGGTGGATTTTCTGGTGACAAGGCAGTGATGATTTTTCGATTCAGCGACAACGACAAAGCCATTGAAATATTAAAGGAAAGCGGTTACAGGCTGATCGATGCCGAGACTTTCGGGATAATTGACACCGACCGATAGTAGCGAAGCACCCCGCGAAGCAATGTTACCACTTACCTGTATTTGAGTTATGCCGAGAAGAAATACAGGATGCAGGACACAGAATGCAGGGTCCGGTATATTTCTGAATGATTTTTGAACGCATGAATCATCTATCTTGCATCCTGGAGCAATCTTTACCATGAAGAAAAAGCGTGCTGCAGAAAAAGAGACGTCTCACTGCGGGAATGGAGCCAACAACGATATTCACCGTGAGCGGTATCGTGTATTCATAGAGGATGTTGCCGACGGATTCTATGAGACCGATCTCCACGGGAATTTCACCTATTTTAACGATGCGCTATGCCGAATTTTTGGTTATTCCAGGTCCGATATTCAGAAGAGCAATTTTCGCGCGTACATGGATGAAGAAAATGCCCGGTCAACCTTCGAGCGCTTTAACAGGATCTACCGCACCGGCCAGAGGATTACCGATCTCACCTGGGAAATTGTTCGCAAGGATGGCGAAAAGCGCATTATTGAACTTTCTGCCAATCTCATCACTGATGATCATGGGGAAAAAACCGGGTTCCGTGGGATTGCCAGAGACGTTACCGAAAAGTATACGGCGCAGCAAGAGGCTATAGAATCCGAACAGCTTGCCCAACGCCAGTATGAAGCCAGCCACCGCGCCGAGCAGCGATACCGTGCTTTGCTGAATTTCCTGTCTGATCCTGTATTTGTTTTTAATCTCAACAGCACCGTCTCTTATTTAAACCCGGCTTTTGAAAAGACGTTCGGCTGGACCCTGACGGAACTGGAAGGGAAACGGATCCCGTTCGTACCCGAATCACATCGAACGCAGACCAAAGAGGGCGTGGAACGACTCCTGAGGGACAAGGTTCTGCACAATTTTGAAACCAAGCGCCTGACCCGGGATGGGCGACTGCTGGACATCATCGTCGACGGAGCCATTTTTTACGATGAGGACAATAATCCGGCGGGGCAGGTGATTACCCTGCGGGACATTACCTGGGAGAAGCGTACCGCTCGCAGCAACCAGGCCCTGTTTCGAATTGCCAAGGCACTTTATCAATTCAGGGGGCTGGATGCCCGTCTCGACTTTATTACAAGGGAAGTTCAGGACCTGATGCCGGCGGAAGGCTCCCAGGTTATTCTCATCGATCCGGATAAACAGGAATTTTTTTTCAGAGCAGCGGCCTCCGACGATTCCGAAGCCGCAAAAAAATACAAAGAGACCCGTTTTCCGCTCGACAAGGGTGTTGCCGGTGAGGTGGTTCGAACCGGTAAACCGATGCTGGTGGCCGATTATTACAACAGTCCTTATTCCTTTACCAGAGTGGATGAGCAGACGGGCATAAAAACGCGAAACATGATCCAGGTTCCCATCTGGACCGAAGATCGCATGATCGGTGTGCTTTGTGCAACCAATAAAAAAGAGGGTCAGTTTGATCAGGCCGATGTCGAACTGTTGGGAACCATAGCCAGCATTGTTGCCCTTCCGATTGAAAACGCCAGAATCGATGAGGAATTGCAGCGTTCTTACGAAGAGGTGAAGAGCCTCAACCGGGCCAAGGATCAGGTCATCCACCATCTGTCCCATGAGATTAAAACACCGATATCTGTTCTGTCGGCGTCACTGGACCTGTTGGCAAAAAAACTTACCGGCCGACAGAACCCGGGCGTTGATCGCATCTTCGACCGGAGTCGGCGCAACCTGCAGCGCCTGCTCGACATGCAGTATGAAATTGAGGATATACTGCGGGAAAGAGATTACCGATCTTATTATCTGCTCTCCACTCTGCTGGATGCCTGTGCCGATGAACTGGTAGTTCTGGTTGTCGATGAGGGGGGGCAAGAGCAGATTGTTAAACGGATTCGTGACCGCATCAACACCCTGTTCGGTCCCCACGCCGCCATGCCGGAGGAGATCGAGCTGGATCGGTTTGTCGAGGAAACCCTTGAACGGATCCGTCCCCGGTTTGCGCATCGCGGTTGCAAGCTGATCACCCGGATCGAGCCGACAGATACTGTCTGGATCCCCCCGGAAGTGCTAATGAAAATTGCTGAAGGTCTCATCCGCAATGCCATTGAGAATACACCGGATGGAAGCCGGGTCGAAGTAAGCGTCAGACGCGGAAAAACCGGTCCGGAGTTTGAAGTAAAAGACTATGGCGTGGGTATTACCGGGGAAAATCAGCGCCTGATTTTTGAAAACTATTTCACTGTCGCCGATATCATGCAGTATTCCACCCGGAATCCGTATGACTTTAACGCCGGCGGCAGAGGTTTTGATCTTCTGCGCATGAAAATCTTTTCAGAGCGTTATAATTTTAAAATTCGGCTGGAGTCCGGGCGTTGCCGGCACATCCCGCTGGATGAAGATATCTGTCCGGGGAATGCCGATAACTGCTCGCATTGCAGCGGCGCCGATGACTGCCTGGAGACGGGCGGGACGACCGTTGTCGTCCTGTTTCCGCCGGCTTCCGAAGTGATGAGCTGAGCGTAGCGATATTGTGGTGCGATATACCTGATCGTTCAAATACAATTATTAACCACGAATTGACATCGATAAACATTGAAACCACGAATTGGCACGAATTTACACGAATATTAAGAAAGAATTCAGGCCCGGATAACCGGGTTAAATAGATAAACATGGAATAAGGAATGAAGGCAAAACACGAACAATCAGAGGCGCAGCAGCGGCTGGGAAAATCTCCGGAACGTTTTTTCCGTGAGATCGAAATTGAGTTTTTAATACATGAATTGAAAGATCCCATTGCGGTGATCGAAACCGGTCTGCGGACGGTTCTGGAAAAAAAGGAAAAATACGGGCCCCTCACTCCGCGTCAGGAGAAAACTCTGAAACGGGCATTGAGAAATTCGGGTAAAGCTCGTGACATGCTCAACGGCCTGCTTGAGATTGGACGTTCCGAAACCGGTTGCTTTATCTGCTGCAGGTTTCGGCCGGCGGTGTCGGCTTACAGCGCGATTCTGGATGCTCTGGAAACCATGGCCGGCAACATTTCCGAACAATTCAGAGCAGATAACAGTCAAGAGGAAGTATTAAAACTGCTGACCCGGAAAGGCATTCTGGTGGACATATCTTCCGGGGCCGCCGAAGCTGAAATGATGCAGGACGAAACAAAGTTTCGGCAGATTATCGGTAACCTGATCAAAAACGCCGTGCATCATCGCAAAGAGAGAATCGAGATCCGGATGGACCGTGAAGCGGACCAGCTGCTGGTCGAAATTGCCGATGACGGTCCCGGTATCGATCCCGATTATCACGAGATGATCTTTCGCCGCTATGCCCAGGTAAAGGAATGTTCCATCGCACCCCGAAACAGCCACGGTCTCGGGCTGGCCGGCGCCAGGATACTGGCCAGATGCCTGGGAGGCGACATCGAGCTGAAAAGTAAAAAGGGCAAAGGCGCCACTTTCAGGGTCAGGCTGCCGCTCAATTTTGAGGACAGCCCGGGTTAGAGAAATGAGCAAAACAATAAAATGATATGACAACGAGGAGGACCTCAAATGGCGGAAACTGAATCTATTCTCAAGGGAAAACACATCCTGGCCGTAGATGATGAAGAAGATATCCTGGAAACCATCGAAGATATTCTGGATGAAGCTGTTCTTGACCTGGTTCGGGATTATGAAACCGCGTCGCGAAAAATAAAAGAAAAACATTATGATCTTGCAATTTTAGACATTATGGGCGTTAACGGGCTCAAGCTCCTGGAAGAAGCCGTGGGACGCGGTATCCCGGCGGTCATGCTTACGGCGCATGCCATAAACCCGGAGACACTGATGGACTCGATTCGCAAGGGTGCTATTTCGTATTTACCCAAGGAAACCCTCTCCGATCTGGACGAACTGTTAAATGATCTTCTCGGTGCCCATGAACAGGGACGCCCCACCTGGAAGCTGCTTTTTGAGAAACTGGGCGATTATTTCAACGAGCGATTCGGCGCCGATTGGAAGGAAAAAGATAAGGAGTTCTGGTCGGAATTCAGTCGTACATACCAGATCGGCAAGGGCATCCAGGAGCGGCTCAAACACGATGAAAAGGTTCGCGACAAGGGAATTTAACCCGAACATCTTCTATGAAAATGGACCGGCGCCCGCAGGCATTATTCAGCAGACGGCCAAAACTCGCTGCCAAGTGCGTGTAAAACCGAGCACTGCTTGAGCTCACTAGAGCGTATGGAAAATATTCGATCGGATCGTTTTACTGACAACAGCAGATAGAGCGTTCGGTTTAACACGCACTAAACAGCTCAGACAGTTGTCCGCTCTGCTTCACAATACCTGCGGGTGCCGGCCCATTTTCATGGCCGGTTGTGTCTGAAAGGACATGATGGTTCATGAAAAAATTGAAAACACCGCGAATTAATATTCTAACCGGTGGCCGATTTTTTT
Organism: Deltaproteobacteria bacterium; assembly: GCA_030670715.1. Classification (GTDB taxonomy): domain Bacteria; phylum Desulfobacterota; class Desulfobacteria; order Desulfobacterales; family SG8-13; genus DAOVBC01. Next base: position 5,456 of record DAOVBC010000010.1, read on the forward strand.
ACTACATGTTTTGAAATAGTATAAAGAAGAGATTCAAATGGAAATGGTTTCTCGATAATGTCATTAATACCGTATTTAAATATACTTGACATCGGGTCAATATCACCATAGGCAGCGATAATGATTTTAACCGAATTTTGACAATAACTCTTGGCAAGCTTAAAGAATTCAAACCCATCCATGCCGGGCAAGTCAAAGTCACTGATGATTATATCATAACAATCCTCTTTTAATAGTCTCAGCCCCCCGGTTGCAGATATCGCCGTGGTCAGAGAACATCCCTCTCTAAAAAATGCTTTTACTAAAGTATCCCGTATGTTTTGGTTACTTTCAATTAAAAGAATTTTCAGTTCGGTTAAATCGGAAAGATTTATCATTTTATACCCTTCTTGGACCCTTAATAAATGAAATACAATTCTATAAGGCAATATATCAAAGATCGTGCCAACAAGGCTAAAATTAAAAATATATTGAATATACAGATGGTTAGGCAAATAAAGCGATTATTGCTGGTGACGGTGATTAACCCTAAATTGGGGCATATGACCCAGATGATATGGGGCAAATGACCCAAAAAGGGTAATGATATACTTGGATTCGGATAATTGGCAGGAAGATGCATCCAGGACAACGAAACGAGCGGGTTGCCCCGGATGGCGGGAAGATCTAAAAGTTAAATACTCTGGCTTCGGCAGCCAGATCAATCAAACCAGGCGCTCCATCCAGCGCCATGTTGGGGAAAAATTTTGCCTCGTCCACCTGACGGGCGTTGGCACAGGGGATTCAGACGCCGGTTGGTACATGGTGTTCAACCAGATAGGGCAGGTAGTCCTTCGGGCAGTCGCCCGTCGGTGTTTTTACAGCCAGATCTCTGCCGGAGTCGGCCCACATGACCCCGCCGTCAACGAAAAACAGATTAACCGTATGCCCTTTGTCGTGAGCAATTTTGGCAAACTGAAAGCATCTCGTTGCCGCTTCATTGTCATCCCGGCCCAGTACAAATAAAAAATTTGCCATGTCCATCCTCCTTTCTGTTACTTTGAAAACTTCATCGTGCCGGTATCAACCTGAACGGTAAATATATATTCCACCCGCCGGGTGGGACAGCACATGGGATCCTCCGGACCGTGGGCAGTCAGGTCTACCAGGATCCTGTTTTCCTTAATGACGACAGCATGAACATTTACCCGATCGCCAAGGGAGGCAATGTCCTTGTTTACCCATCCCTGCTTATCTTTAATGAGCAGCGCCAGATCGTAGAAGGTGCCGCTGCCGCCGGGATTCGTCACCAGAACCGCCGCGGCCGCATCTTTCCCGTTCAGTTTTCCGTAAGCGATTTTATCGCTCAGTTCAACCACGATTTTTGAAGCGGATCCGGGTGCGGCTGATTCCTCGTATTGACCGTTTGTTAATTGAACCGTTCCCGATTGGGTCCAGGTTGAAAGAAATGTCACCTGGTCAAAGTTGACAGGTGGGGATTCATCTCTCTGCACCTGGGCGCAGGCCAGCAGCAGGAGCACAATCATCCCCGGTATGGTCCAAATTATATTTATTGTTGGTTTGGATTTCAAATTTAGCACTTTATAAAATCGTGCAACGATTTTATCATAGAAACGGTATCGGTTTGCCGGTGCGGTAGGCCAGGGCCGCGCAGGTTGCGATCAGCTGGCCGTCGCGATCGGTCACCCTGATATCATATCCGGCTGTTTTCTTGGTCTGGCTCACCCGGTTTGCTTCCGCCCTCAGGCGTGTGTTCTTTTCCGGGCTGGAGACATAGGTGACATTGACGTTCATGGCCACCGCAATGGTACCATCCGTCTGGCCTGCTGTTTCAAACGCCTCATCGATCAAGCCGTATACGGCCCCGCCGTGAGCGTATTTGTAGATATTATCCGCTAGTTCCGGATCATAAGTCATTTCAACCACCGAATGACCATTACCCAGCTCCACCAGCTGCATATCGAACAACCGGGCAAAAGGCTCATTCTTGACGGCTCGAAAGATTGCTTCTTTGACTCTGGTATCCATTGCTGTCTCCAGGTGTCCCCCACCAAAATGTTGCAGGTTGCGGGTTGCGAGTACATTCGTGCGGAGTGTCAACTCGAAACTCGGAACCCGTAACAATCGCGTATTACTACAGTACTTACTCAACACATTCCTATTCCACAAACAGCCCCAGCGTTTTTCCGTCCTTCAAATTAACCAGTCCTTCTTCACATATTCGAAGATAAGGAATCGCCGCGCCTGTAAGGGTGATGAGCGTCAACAGGGGATCCGGAAAAGGACACCCCAGAACGGCGACCGCGTTTTCAATCTCATCCAGCTTTTTGGCGATGGACTCTATCGGTTCGGTGGACAGGAGTCCGAAAACCGGCAGCGCCAGTTCCGCCTGGATTATTTCTTTCTCACAGACAATTGCACCCCCTTGCAGTTCCCGTATGCGATTTACGGCCAGCGCCATATCACAGTCATCCGCCCCGACCACGATGATATCCGATGTGTCCCACGCGGCGCTGCAGGCAAAAGCGCCGGATTTAAGGCCGAACCCTTTAATCAATCCCACACATAATTTGCCGGGGCGATAGGTCCGGTCAATGGCAGCCACTTTTATAATGTCCTGCTGAAAATCCCGGTTTATTTCACCGTTTGTGACCGGCAGTGCCATTTTTAATTCCCCGGTTACAAGATCGGTGATCATGTCGATAATACGCACCGTGAGCGAATCGGCATTCTCTGGCGCAGGAATTGTGAATTCCGATGATGGAATTGTTCCGGGTAATTGAACGGTTTTTAAGCTCTTCGGTTCATATTGATGCGGCCTCGGATTCACCAGGGCGTGTCCGTCCCGGGCAATGATCCGGCCGTTGCTGATCACATATTCCGCCCGAATCGTCTCAGTATCCGGAATGATCAGCATATCGGCGTAGCGGCCCGGGGCGATACCCCCCAGAACGCCGTCCAGGGAAAAGTGCTCGGCCACGTTCAAGGTCGCCATCTGTATCGCCGCCACCGGATCGAAACCGCAATCAATTGCCTTTTGAACGACATATTCCATACAGCCCTTTTCCATCAAATCCTTCGGCGCAACACCGTCGGTTACCAGGATCAGCCGCCGCAGATCCACACCGGAATCTTTAATTTTCGATATGGCCTTCAGGTCCCTGCGGATACTGCCTTCCCTGACCATGACGTAAATTCCCAGGCGCAGTCGTTCCAGGACTTCTTCGGCCTGGATCGGCTCATGGCAGGAGGAAATTCCGGCGGCAATATAGGCCATCAGTTTTTTCCCTCCGGCTCCTGCTGAATGCCCTTCCAGTGTTTTTCCCGAACGCAGAGTTTCTTCAAGTATCGGCAGCGTCAGGTCCGGTTCCTGCAGCACCGCCTGCCAGTAGGATTCACCCAGACCGAGGATATCGTCACGCTCCAGGAAATTTTGCAGGGCTTCCATTGGAATACCCCGGGCCTTCCGACTGGTGGAGGCCATAAAAGGGGCAGTTGCGTAAATCTTAACCGGCTGTTCGGCCAGTGATTCCAGAAAATCAATTACCCCGGCATATCCGGCTACGGGGTATGGCTCGATGGTCTCCGTGATCAGCGTGGTGGTACCGCCTGCAATGGCATATTTCAAAAACGCTTCAATACTGAAAAGCGAGGCCAGGTGGGTGTGTCCGTCGATCAGCCCCGGGATGACCGTTTTCCCTGCAGCATCGATCACTTCGGTTTCCGGACCGATAGTGTGCTCGAGCTCATTTCCCACACAGGCAATCCACTTTCCTCTAACACTTACCGAGTGATTATCGAGCAGTTCGCCCGTATAAACGTTTAGCAGGCGGGCATTTTGAATCACCAGATCGGCTTTTTCTTCACCGAGTGCTACGCGCATTAACTGCCCGAGATCCCTATTGCGTTCATCCGTCATAACAACATCAGTCTGCATGACAAAAGATCCTTTCGATTCTGAGCTACAGCACGTAAACTTTATTTATGAAATCAGAAATCGCGGCCGCGCATTCTTCCGGCTTTCCCATGGGTACGAAATGCCCGGCCTTCGGCACCGTGACCACCTCCAGGCCGGGAATTACTGCCTTTAGTCTTTCCGCTGCTTCCGGAACAAACGTATCCGATTCTTCACCCCGGATCACCAATACAGGGCAGGAAATTTTCCCGGCGTACTTCCAGATGTTGACGGGCACGGATTCAAATATCCGGGCTTCCAGCTCGGGATCGCATCTGAGGATCGCCGTTTCCGAATCCTTCACCAGGAGGCCGCATTCTAGGTATGCTTCAACGAACTCCTTCGACCACGTTTTAAATATACCATGACCGGCAGTAAACCGTTTGAGAGCAGACTGTTTGTCTTTAAATGCCCTTTTCCGCCGACGGGCACCTTTTGCCAGCGACCGATTTGCGTGCAAACCCAGTATTCGCATCAAAAAGATTCGCCAGAGAATCCGGTTCGGATGTATCACCGGGTCCAGGAGGATAATGCAGGAAAAAAGGTGCGGATGTTTTGCCGCAGCGATGTAAGTCGTCACAGCGCCGAGGGAATGCCCCATACCGATGACCGGCGGCGACATAACACCGTCAACTATGAGCTTTAAATCGCTGGCAAAAACCTCCCAGTCGCGTATCCTTTTGCTCCCGGGAAAGATGGAATAGCCGTGTCCGCGCACGTCACTGGCCAGGATGTGATAATCGTCGAGTAGATACTTTAAGAAGGGTGAATAGGTACCGGCACAAAATCCATTTGCGTGCAAAAAATGCATCGGAGATCCGTCGCCGCCCCAGTCCAGATAGTGGAGTTTGCCATCCGGCAGGGTGATAAACCCCTCCGCCGGTTCCCGCTCTAGTACCGATGCCATATATTAATCACCGTAATGGTTTACAGAGTTTTTCAGGTGGAGTACAAACAACAACTCTAAGGCTAATAGTTAGAGCATACACCTTCGGCTGTCAAACTGATATCAAATTTTCTGTTTGACCTTATCCTTATGGGTGCCTAAATTAAGGTGCTGATCGCTCGGTTGGTGTCGAAAGTATAACTATCGACCGCTGCAGAGGCGTAGAATATTTCATGAAAAAAATTGAAAGCATTTTCAAAAGAGCCATCTATGTTGAATAAGCTGCGGGTCTTTATACCTTTTGCATTTGGATATTTTCTCTCCTATCTATACCGTGTGGTTAATGCGGTTATTGCACCGGATCTGGTGACTGACCTTGGTGTCGACCCCTCCGAACTAGGGTTGCTTACAGCGGCCTACTTTCTCACCTTCGCCGCGGCTCAGCTTCCGCTGGGGGTATTGCTCGATCGATTCGGTCCGCGCAAGATCGAGTCCATTCTTCTCATTTTTGCCGCTGCCGGTGCATTCGTCTTTGCCCGGGCAGATGGGCTTGCCGGTCTGGCAGCAGGGCGGGCCTTTATCGGCTTTGGCGTCTCCGCCTGTTTGATGGCGGCCTTCAAAGCCTTTGTCATGTGGTTTCCAAGGCGTCAACTGCCTCTTATAAACGGGTTCATCATGGCATCCGGCGGTCTGGGAGCATTGACCGCAACGGCACCGGTTGAGGCCATGCTTGGCATTACGGACTGGAGAGGGGTGTTTACGGTATTATCGATACTCACCCTGGCGGTGGCGGCCATCGTCTTTACAGCGGTTCCGGAACGTGTGCCCGATGGAAATGAGCAGAGTTTCAGAGAGCAGCTCCGGGGAATCGCAAAAGTTTTTTCCAGTTTCGTTTTCTGGCGCATCGCACCTGTGACCGTAATCTCCCAGGCGACGTTTCTTTCTATCCACGGACTCTGGTCCGGCCCATGGCTGCGGGATGTGGTCGGGATGGACCGAGCACAGGTTGCCAATGTGCTCCTGATGGTTGCCGTTGCAATGATCGCCGGTTTTATTCTGCTGGGGGGCGCGGCCGAACGCCTGAGCAGAACCGGCGTCCGGCCTGTTGTGATCGCCGTTGCCGGAATGGGGACATTCATGCTGTTTCAGTTTCTGGTCGTGCTGCAACTATCCGGCTGGACGCTGCCGATTTGGTTGTTTTTCGGTTTTTTCGGCACATCGGGAATTATTCCCTACGCCGTGCTGTCCCAGAGTTTTCCGGTGCATCTGTCCGGTCGGGTGACCACCGCTTTGAACCTGCTTGTGTTTGTGGCCGCTTTTGCCGCCCAGTGGGGGATTGGAGCAGTGATAGAGCTATGGCCGACGACCGCATCAGGCGGATATGCGCCCGCCGGTTATCAGGCTGCTTTCGGTATCATGCTGGCATTACAAATTTTCGCTCTAATCTGGTTTATTTTTGCCGGCCAAAAGTTAAAATATTCAAAAAGACAATAGGATGTAGTTTTTCAATTTTCAAGTTGCATACCCAGTGCGTAAGTTTCAAGCTCGGTCGGACCCTCCTGCAGCTTGCTCATCTCTGCTTCGAACTCGGCTCTTTCCACACTGTTTTTCCAGTTCTTCCAATCTTCACTGTTTTGCCACATGGCCACCACAACCACTTTTCCGGGATCGTCCAGATCGCTCAAGGTCTCTGATGAAATATAGCCGGTTTGATTCATGGCGCCATAACGGGTTTTAAAGAGTAACTTCGAGGCCTCCTTTAAATGTTCGGTTTTGAATTTCCTTTTAATCAGGACTTTAATTGCCATAGGTACCCCCTTTCGTTACACGGTTGAAATGATGACGCACAGTTGTCGTCCGGTACGTACACGTTTCGGCGAAGCCCGCTGAACCGATACGGGATTTAGTTGAATAGTTGCAGACAGCTTGCCGGGGCCGGTGTATTTGTAATCTCGGTAGCTATAAGAATTGATGCAGCGATTCTGCGTGAATGAGCCGGAATCAGCCCGGGTAAGTTAGAGCAGAAGGGAAAGATTAAGAAATTGTCAGTACAAATGCCGGTGTGACCAATGTGCACTATATAACTTTTAAGAAAAAACAAACGATATGTCAAAAGTTATTTAATTTTTTTAAATAAATAATAACCAGGGCAGAGTCGAATAACTCTGCCCCGGTTGAAGAATGCTTCCTGAATGAAGTTGTATTTATTTTACAGCGTCTTTAAATGCCTTACCGGCAACGAACTTCGGGACTGTTCTTGCTTCGATATTGATCTCCGCTCCTGTCTGTGGATTCCTGCCTTTTCTGGCTTTTCTTTGGCTCACTTTAAAACTGCCGAACCCTATAACTTGCACAGTCTCTCTTTTTTTTAATGCATTGATTATATTTGAAAAAATACAATCCACAGCTGCATGGGCCTCTTTTTTTGAAGAAACCACCTTGGCCACCTCATCAATTAAATCGCCTTTATTCATTTTCGCTTTCCTCCTTTTTTAATAATTAAAACCGATTATTATCTCAACCTGGTTATTTCACGAGTTCGACTCGTCCATTTGCAAGGCGAGCACCTTAATATCCTATAAACAGATGCTTGGTCCCGCTTGCGGGGACATTCACGGGTGAAGCTGTATTGTAATACCGCGAATCCGTGATAACGAAGCAAATGGGCAAATCGGGCTCGCCCGCAGGGTGAAAAAATCGAAAATAAACTGTCCACATCCTTTGATGCCAGTTTGTACAGGGTGAGCATGTAACGGGAACGTAGATAAGTCTTTGTAAAGATGATTTTATTAAACTGTTTTCGATTTTTTCATGAAATATTCAGGCAGTTCAAGGTGGTGACTTATATATCTAATAAAAGGATGAGTCAAGAATAGAATGCGTTGTAGATTATTTTAAATTGAAATCTTCGGTTGAACATAAAAGGTTTTTCTATTATAATTATACTCCCACAATAAAATAAGAGTAAAAATTTTCTTTTTGAGCGATTCTCGAATTTGCTCAAATTATTCAAACAGAATTTTACATTAAAATAAGATAGGTTTTCAAAAAAAAGAGAGCCCCATGGACGATCTGTCTCACTGTACTGTACTTGTAGTAGATGACACGGAAACCAACCGTGAAATTCTTGCCGCTACACTCGATAAGGATTATGAAGTCAGTGTCGCGACGGATGGAAAAAGCGCCCTTGAGATCATTGGAGAAAAGACACCTGACCTGGTGCTTCTGGACATCCGTATGCCGGGAATCGACGGCTACGAAGTGTGCAGACGGTTAAAGGCAGATTCTAATACACGTGACATCCCGGTTGTCTTCATCACAGGTATGAACCAGGTGCAGGACAAAACCCGGGGATTTAAGTTAGGGGCCGTGGATTATATTACCAAACCTTTTGAAATCTTTGAGGTCAAGGCAAGAGTTAAGACACATCTGATCAATACGCTGGCCAAAAAAATTCTGGAAGATCGTACCATAAATCTTGAAGAAGAAGTCAAGGTAAGAACCCGGGAACTATCACTAACACAGGAAATCACCATTGAATGTATTGCATCTCTGGCCGAGACACGGGATCCTGAAACCGGCGGGCATATCAAACGCACCAAAGAGTATGTCAGAGCATTAGCCGAGCACCTGAAAAGTCACCCAAAGTTTTCAGATTTTTTAGACGATGAAACGATAGATCTGCTACAAATGTCTGCCCCGTTGCACGACATCGGTAAAGTAGGCGTTCCGGATAGAATATTGCTGAGTTGCGAAAAACTTACCCCAGATGATTGGGAGACAATGAAAAAACATTCAGTTTATGGCCGTGACGCTCTTCTGGCGGCTGAAGCTCAACTGGGCGAGAATTCTTTTCTTCGATTTGCAAAGGAAATTGCGTATTCTCACCATGAAAAATGGGATGGAACGGGATATCCCCAGGGGCTTAAAGGCGAAGAAATACCCATATCAGGCAGATTGATGGCACTGGCAGACGTATATGATGCTCTCATCAGCAAGCGCGTTTATAAGCTTCCAATGCCCCATGCTAAAGCTGTGGAAATTATTAAAAAGGATAAGGGAAAGCACTTTGATCCGGATGTGGTAGACGCTTTCCTCGAATTGGAGGATAAATTCCGCGCCTTCGCCCTTAGGTTCGCTGATTTTGATGAGGAAAAGACGGCCCTCAGAAACCCGGTTGATTCACAAGAGTAGCAAATCAGCTTTAATATCCTGCAGCTTGCACCAGAGTATTTTACCTCCCTTTTCTATGAATTACTTCAGAAGTGATCGGGCAACAATCGTTTTTTCTATTTCTTTGGTCCCCTCGTAGATTTCCAGGATTTTAGCGTCGCGGTACAGCCTCTGCACCCGGTACTCATCGATGTACCCGTATCCGCCGTGCATCTGGACAGCTTCGTCAGCGCACTCTACGGCTACTTTGGCTGAAAACCACTTGGCCATGGCTACCAGTGCGTGATCCGGTTTGCCCCGGTCGCTCCGCCAGGCAGCCTCGTAATACAGGTTGCGGGCAGCCCGAATGCGGGTAGCCATTTCGGCCAGCTTAAACTGGGTTACCTGAAAATCAGCGATAGCCTGGCCGAACTGGCGGCGCCCTTTGGTGTGACGGACCGAATCTTCCAGAGCAGCGCGGGCCAGACCAACGGCCTGGGCGCAGATATGCAGCCGCGTGCGGTTGAAGAACTCCATCAGTTCATAGAACCCCTCGCCCTCTTTGCCGATGAGGTTTTCCAGGGGCACCCGAACGTCCTTTAATGCAATCTCGGCCGTGTCCGAAGCCCGGATTCCCATTTTGCCTCGGATTTTTGTGGCTTTAAACCCCGGCGTTTCAGTCGGTACCAGGATAAAGCTGTATCGCCTGTGACGGGATTCATTCTCCGGATCGGTCTGGCAGAAGATCTGCATATACTTTGCAACGGTACCGTTGGTGGCAAACATCTTGGAACCGTTAATGACCCATTCACCGCCCTCTTTTACGGCGATCGTAACGGCGCCGGTGACATCGCAGCCGGCGTCCGGTTCTGTAATGGCGGTGCCCATTATGGCTTCACCTTCTACCAGCTGGGGCAGTACAAGATTTTTCTGATCATCCGTGCCGTACATTGCCAGCAATTCGGCCCCGAATGTGGTTGACAAAATCGCAGCCCCTATTCCGGGATCTACCGCCCAGAATTCTTCGTTCAGCAGGCAGTGTTCGAAGAATCCGTAGCCGGCACCGCCGTATTGTTCATCGATGAACACACCTACAAAACCCAGATCACAGGCTTTTTTCCAGATTTTCAGGTCAAATTTTTCTTCCCGATCAAATTCCATTGCCCGCTCGGGAAATTCCCCCAGGGCAAATTTTCGCGCTGCTTTGACAATATCATTCTGTTCCTTGGTGAGCTCAAAATCCATTCATGTGTCCCTTCAACAGGCGGTTGGTGAATCGTTACACTCATTTCCTTAGACTGGAAGATCATTCCGCAGCTAGAAAAAGCCTAAAAAAAACAGTTGAGTCGGTTGCGTCAGTTGTGTCCGTTGAGTCGGTTAACCCAACAAACCCAATAAACCCAATAAACTTATTTTAGGGACAGCGCACTAAGTTTCTTTGCGTCGACGTTCCTCATCCCTTATTTCTCTTCTCAGCAGTTTCCCCACCTTCGATTTGGGCAGCATATCTCTGAATTCGATATATTGCGGGATCTTGTAAGAAACAAGGGATTCTCGGCACCATTTGATCAGATCGTAACCGGTTATGCCTTTAATATCTTCCTTAAGGACCACGTAGGCTTTGACGCGCTCTCCCACCTTTTCATCGGGAATACCGACAACACAGGAGCTGATGACCGCAGGGTGCTCCTGAAGCACCGATTCGATTTCAGAAGCCGACACCCGGTAACCCTTATGTTTGATAGTATCCACTGTCCGGTCCACAAAATAGAGATTACCGTCGTCGTCCATGGACATGACATCGGCGGTGCGATACCATCGGGTGCCCTCCAGTTCGACAAATGCTTCCGCAGTCTCCTCCGGCTTGTTAATGTAAGCTGTGACCATGTATTGTGAAGAGACCAGAAGCTCACCGGGTTCTCCCGGTTTAACGGGCTCCAGGAGCGCCGGATCGACGATTTTTACTTTTTTACTGTCAACAATGCGGCCGACACTTCTGGGCGGGTTTTCAATATCCACCGGACACATGGCAACCCCTCCGCAGGTTTCAGTCGCACCATAGCCCTGATATATCGTCTTGCCGAACGTTTTCTGCCAGCGCTTGCCCACTTCCACCGGAAGAACATCGCCGGCGCTGAACCAGTACTGCACCGAGCTTAAATCATATTGTTCCAGGCGATCATGCTCCAGAATCATGCGATACAGGGTTGGGACACCAATCATGGTTCTGGCTTTGAAGCGCCGGATGGAATCAAAGGTGGCATCCAGGTTGATCCTGGGCTGCACCATCAGGGTGCCCCCCACCAGCAGCGTTGCCAGGCTGCAGGTCTGCCCGAGAACGTGAAAAAGGGGAGCGTTG
>DAOVBC010000145.1 GCA_030670715.1 Deltaproteobacteria bacterium
TTTTATCTCTGGACATCACATCCTCCCGCATGACTAAACAAGTTGACGGAAATTGATGATGAGCCAATATTATGAGACAACTTGATTCACAAGGTTACAATATCAGACCCACCACCAAAGCGGCTGAAACTAACTAACTGATTTTATTATATCATATTTTCCCAATTCATGCCAGGGATTAAAACGGGCCTCAAGCTGGGCCTTTCAGGGTAATATACCATGTGGGCGGCCAGCATAAAACGTTGTATAAAATGTTCTCTATTGAATAATCACTTTTTACCAATCTTCAATATCTTAACAATATACTAATGCAGCCTGAAAAGGCCGGATCCCGCTTATCCGAATGTCAACGCCCATATTTCACGTTATGTCGTTTACACCACAGCTTACTTACAGATCTATCGAATCAATTATTCAAAACTGCTTTTTGTCCGATGATATGAAAGCCAGGTACATTCGCCTGCTCAAGGACATATACCGGAAGCTGGAATTAGGTTGAAAAAGAATATTCACCGCAGAGACGCGAAGGACGCAAAGGTAATTTTACTTTATGTTTTCCGCTGAGACGCCCCGCAAGCGGGATGACCGTCTATTTTTGAGTATATATTCGGTCGGCCTCCGGAAAACATAAAACCCCACCACCTCCGTGGGGAATCACGAAAGAATCTGCACATTCTTGACTCAAAGCGTCTGAATTTAATACAATTTTGATCGGTGCCGATTCACGAAAGTTCCCGAAGGGCATGCTGCTCGTTGCTTTCCGGCGTCTCAGCGGAAAGCAAAAAAACCAATATCTCTGCGGCTCGAATGAGCGCAGCGAATGGGCGGTGAACTTATGTCTAAATAATAGCCATATTAGTAACTCCGTCATCAGCCTTGACCCTGATCAAGGTGATGATATATGCTGTGCACATCTGAGGTAACAATTCAGCCATTTGGAAATGGGAACTTCTTTTAATGAATAAAAAATTATTAATGCTCTTTATTATTGTGACTTGCGTTTGGACACTAAACGGTCTTGCCGACCGAGTTTACATCTGGACCGATGAAAAAGGGGAGAGCCACATTACCCAACACCCACCCCCCCAAAAAGGCAATCTGCAGGATGTTATGGATTACAAACACGAGAGCAGAACGAAACAACCGCCCCCTCAGGCGCAACCGGAAAAAGACCGTCAGGCGACTGAAAAGGAATTGTTCCAGGATACCGAAGCAGCTCGAAAACGGGCAGTTGAAGCGGTCCGCAGACAAGAAGAGGCAAAAGCGCTCTCCAACCCCTATACGTGTTATCTTCAAGCCCCGGACATCGACGTTTGGGTCAGCGTCTTTAATGCCAACAAGTATAAAGAAAGGGATGAACAACTGTGGAGCGGTAAGATTGAAAAAAATAAACAGCAATTGATCACAGCCAAAGGTGAGTGGATTATCTTTGATTATCGGACCGAACCCAAAGGCCCTTTTAAAAACAATTCGGTGAGAACCTGCTCCGGCGGTGGTGTGATCCGGCTGGTACGGTAAGCGGGCAGATACTCACATTCGATTCAACCATCCGACCTGCACTCCCTCTTAATAAATCACCGCAAAATCCTCCAAATGCCATGAGGGTAGAATAGCCTTATTATGGTGAATCAAGACCCAGAAGGGCCAAAGGCAACGGCATTGTCGGTATGCCCTGGATCTTCCCGCTTTGTTTTGAAGAATCATCCTGCCGGCTGGATGATATGAGAGGGTCAGCCGAACACCGATACCGCAGCAAAGCTTAAATCGACAGGAATCGGGAGTATAGTGTTCGACCCCTGCGGAAATGCGCCGAAAAGGGGTTATTTTCTGAGCGTTATGCGGCAAAATGTGATAAATCTCAAACCGGCCTTCGAATAAAAAAGACCGTCATCCTTGATCCAGTATCGAGTATCAAGTATCTGCCACCTAAAGCGGAGCCAACTGCCGACAATAATGACTTAGCCCTAAAAACCAGGTTTTCTGAGATGTAACAAAATCAACACCCGAGGTGCACATTTTCCTTCTGGTACCTGCCGGCCATGCACAAGGCTGATACGGATCCCACCGAATCGATGATTTCAGGCAAAGATATGGTATGGTTAAATTCTCCGAGGTGCGGTCCGCTGTTAATGACAATATCCTTTTCGCCTTTTTCCATCCGGTCGATTTTATGACGGTCATATCCGCGCTCACAGAGAAACCGGCGAAACACCTTGTCGGTCATGTCCTTTTGGTCCGCCACCCTCAATATTTCAGCCATGTGGCGGTCAACGCCCATTTCATCGATCATCCTGCGGACCAGCCGATCCAGATCAAACGGCAGGGAATCGCAAAACTCCGTACCCGAAAATCCATGATAGTATTTAATAAATACTCCGCGTACGATCTCCTTGAGCGCGTTTTGTTCGAAAAGGCAGCGTGCATCAACCGGGTTGCCGCTTTTATCCAGGCCGACCAGGGAGGGTTTCTTATTGCGAAAGTAACTGCCGGTGACCAGCAGCAGGCTCAACAGGTGGTTGCCGATATGGCGGTACAGGTTGCGGTTCCAACCGCGGAAGGCAATAAAATGCTCAAAATCCCGAATGCCGGTCGGTCCCAGATTCGGATAAGCACAGGAAGCCAGCCACCGGTCCAGTCGGCCGGCCCGAAACCATTGATACAAACCGTGATCGTTTCTGCGCCCGGCCTGCACGCGGTTGTGAAACAGCGGAATCGGGGCACAGTGAACTATACCCAGAGAGGCAAGTTTTCCCAGAAGCCAGGCATTGCGTAGCATTATTTCTTTGAATTGCAGGTCGCCGATTCGCTGCCCGGCCGTGCCGTCATTGGGATAAACAAAATAATCTCTATGGGCGATAAACCCGATGGCATAACCTGCGGGATGAAGTCCGGTCCGGTCGACCAGCCGGTCCGGTATATCTTTGACCCGGAACACGCGGGAATTGTTCATCTGAAGGGGAATCGGAATATTGAAACGTGGCTCGAAGGTACAATGCCCGGTCTGAAAAAACTCCATCCAGAATGCTTCCCGGGCCAGATCCTGTGGACTGTCGCCGGTTTTTGCCAGTTTCAACACCAGCAGGCAGTCCCTGTGGGGCTGCCGGAGTTTAAAAACCAGGCTGCGACCGAAACGCTGCGGGTTTCCGGAAGTATTGAAACCGTTGCTGCGAAAAATGCTTTGCCAGGGTATGCGGGGGATTTTGTCCTGCGATGATAGCGGCTGCTCCGGGCCATTAACCGGGAAAGGCAGTGAACTCATAGATTCGGCGGTAGCCCTGAGGGCCGGGCCGTCAGTATGATACAGTGCATTTCTCAATGCACCCAGGGCCCTGGAGGAAAGCAGCGGGTCCGATGAATGGAGAACAAAAGACCGGAGCGTTTCAGCCGCCTGGCGGTAATAGAAATACACCTGACGCTGGTGTGAAAATTCCGTGTCGAGCAGCAGATTGCTGATAAAGGTGATGGTTTCCGGACCGGTATCTTCGGAGTTATGCTCGGCCAGGTACCGCAATTCCTGAAGGGCTGTAAACTTGTTGAAAAAGTCGGTCGCCGTGCCTTTGCACGCCGAATCCGGGTTCGTTGTCAGCCGGTTGATAATCGTCTGGTAATAGCTATTTGTCGACATCCCTAGCTTTACCGTTCCCGTCAAGCAATCGGCTTCAGACATCTCTGAACCTGGGACAATTTGTCCGCGGCGGTTACGAGCAAAGGCTCTTCAATCTTTTGCCCGTTCAGGTAATCATCAATATGAAATTCACATTGGTCGATCCTGCAAATCTTTCCCCCTGCTGCCTCAATGATTACGCGGGCCGCGGCCAGGTCCTGAAACGATTCATTGGCAATGATGGCCGCATCGGCGCGGCCCATTGCTACGTAACAAATATGAGCAGAAGTACACCCCAACGCCCGGACTTTCCCTGGGAAGTTGGAGCGAAAATTGGAGTGAAAACGGGAATAAGTGAGTAAAAGGCTCTCATCATTTATGGTGTCAATCGAAGAAATCCGGATCTGCTTATTACCCCAGAAAGCCTCGCGTCCGGCCTGTGCATGAAAAAGATCGCCGGTAGCCGGCATATAAAACACACCGAAAATGGGCCAGAAGTTTTCTATCAGAGCCAGCGAGGTACCCCAGATCGGAATGCCGGCCTGAAAGTTAGCCACCCCATCCAGCGGATCAAAGATCCATAGATATCGTTTGCCTTCATGGGTGTAATCCTCATTTTTAAAGTTGTCCTTAAAGAGATGATGGCCGGGAAACCGGGTTTTTATCTGGCTTTGAAAATAATCCGTCAGACGAAGCTCAGCTTCGGTGACCAGTTCCTCATCGAATTTGGTTCGCGGTTTGCCCCGGCCGTAAAATTCCATGGATTTTTCACCGACCTGATGAATGACGTCCATTGCAAATCCGATTAAGTCTTCGATGCCATGACGTTTTTCTGATACCATTTACCCTCCTTTGGTATTTCACAGATCAAACGGCGTCAAGCTCTCAAACCCGTTTTCCGTGACAAAAACGGTTTGTTCAAACTGAGCGGAAAGTGAGCCGTCCCGGGTTACCGCCGTCCAGTTATCATCCAGGATTTTGAGATGGTGATCTCCAAGATTGATCATCGGTTCTATGGTGAACACCATACCGGGAACCAGAACAATGCCTTGCCCTTTTTGACCAAAGTGGGGCACCTGCGGCGGTTCATGAAATTCAAATCCGACGCCGTGACCGACAAATTCCCGGACCACAGAACAACCCTGACCTTCAGCGTGTTTCTGAATAGCCCACCCGATATCTCCGATCGTGTTCCCGGGGCGAACCTTCTGGCAGCCTAATTTCAGACACTTCCGTGCTACAGACACTATTTTTTTGGCATCCGCACCGGGCTCGCCGACGAAAAAAGTCTTATTGGCGTCGGCGAAATATCCGTCAAGGATGGAAGTGACATCGACGTTAACGATATCACCGTCTTCTAATACCCGCTCGCCGGGGATGCCATGGCAGATGATCTCATTTGCAGAAACACACACGCTTTTGGGAAACCCGCGGTAGTCGAGCGGTGCCGGTCTTGCACCTTTTTTTAGGGTAAACTCGTGGACCCGTGTGTTGATCTCATCGGTAATGATACCCGGCTTAATAGCGGCTTCCACCAGATCCAGCGTTTCCAGAACCAGGCGTCCTGCAGTCCGGATTCCATCGACATCCTTTTTCTCTTTTAACCGTATTTTGTACTTCTTCGAATAGGATGTTTTGATGTCCATCGCCGAAGAGTCTGCGTTACCCAGGCAGCATTTTTTATACTTTCGTCCGCTGCCGCACGGGCAGAGGTCGTTTCGACCGACTTTCATGTTCAAACCTTTTTACAAATACCCCGTATATTTCGCTTTTTTTCAATGTCGTTACACCGTGAACAGTGCTTCAAGCCTGTGGATATATGACGTGCCAACTCTGAAATCAATGATAAAATTTACAATTTAGTCTTTAAATCTTTTTAACCCGCAAAACGAAGAACAAAACACGCAACCCGCAACATTTTTATTACTACTTTATCATGGCGACAATCCCCACCCAGCTGTCCCTGGATTGAACATCCAGAATTTTGAAACGATACCTCTCCATTTCCGCCATAACCGCATCTTTGCTGTCTTCTAAAATTCCGGAGCAGACAAAAATGCCGTTGGTTTTTATCACCCGGCACAGATCGGGCAACAGTTCCAGAATCGCTCCGGTCAGGATGTTGGCAGCGATCATATCAAACCGTCCCTCCACGGCGTCGACAAGGTTTCCGCAAATCAGACTAAAATGATCCGAGGGAACGTCGTTACGTTTCAGATTTTCCGTTGCAATTGCCACCGCCGTTTCGTCCGAGTCGACAGCGACGATCCTTCGCGCCCCAAGCCCGGCCGCCGCTATGGAAAGGATGCCGGAACCGGTGCCCACATCCAGAAATGAATCGCCCCGTTTCAAATAACGCTGGATAAAAGATATACACAGGTGAGTTGTAGGGTGGCTTCCGGTGCCAAAAGCCATTCCCGGATCGATGCGAAGGACAATGTCATCAGGCCGGGGATTGAACGCTTCCCATTCCGGCTTGATTACTATATTGGAACAAATTCTCAACGGCTTGAAAAAAACTTTCCAGGATTCGGCCCAATCATCTTCGTCAATGTCGCGACAGTTAAGCCGGGTTAATATGTGATGTGATGTCTCAAGGCGACTTAACCGTTTCTGCAGTATCTCGTATCGCTTTTGGGCCTTTTGATTCAATGGCCAAAAACCGGTAACTGCATGGTGCCGTGGTCGGTGAGCGGCATTTTCAGCCCATCCTTCCGGTGGCTCCAGAGCAGGATCATCAAT
>DAOVBC010000128.1 GCA_030670715.1 Deltaproteobacteria bacterium
CGTTCTAACCAAACTGAACTACACCCCCGCAATTGATATTTTGTCCCCGTTTTTCCTGAGAAAGAAGTGGTAGGCGGAACAGGGCTTGAACCTGTGACCCCCGGCTTGTAAGGCCGGTGCTCTCCCAACTGAGCTACCCGCCCACAGTGATCTGTTAACCTTATCCACTACATTGTTACGGGCGGTAAGCGGAATGGGGCTTGAAGTTGTTACCCTCCCGCCTTAAATGGCGGGATGTTCTCCCAACTGAGCTACCCGCCCACTAAGCTGGCTGTTTCCGGGTATCCCCCGAAAGAACCCCTCTGCTAACAACAATAATAATAGATGTCAAGTTTAAAAACAAATCCAACCCGGTATAATGATTTAAGGACCGTAAAATGCCGGCCGGCTGAATAAAAGCGTGCTAATAAATACCCCAATCACCATTATATCAGGTTCGGCCGCTGTTCGACCCCCTCCTGGGCCGTGAGTGAGAAAGGCAGGTCATGCTTGTTGAAAAGGCTTTCTCCCTCTTTTAGTATGATCGCATGGGAAAGGACCTCGTCCATGTGCTCCACATAAACGACCTCTATCTGTTTTAAAACGCTTTTGGGGATGTCTCTCAGATCTTTCTTATTTTCAGCGGGAATAATCACTTTGCAGATACCGCCCCTGTGGGCGGCCAGAATCTTTTCTTTCAGTCCGCCGATGGGAAGAATCCGGCCGCGCAGAGTGATCTCGCCGGTCATGGCAAGATCGCGGTAAACCGGCCGCCGGGTTAAGGCTGACACAATCGATGTACACATGGTTATACCTGCGGACGGGCCATCTTTCGGAATCGCTCCTTCCGGGATATGAATGTGAATATCATATTTTTTATAAAATTTGTTGTCGAGCTGAAGATTATCGGCCCGGGATCGCACATAACTGACCGCCGCCTGAGCGGACTCCTGCATCACATCTCCCAATTTGCCGGTAACGGTAAGTTTTCCCTTGCCGGGCATAATGGCGGTCTCCACCGACAGCAGCTCCCCGCCGACCTGGGTCCAGGCAAGTCCGGTTACAAGGCCGATCTGATCCTTTTCCTCTATCTGGCTCTGCCGGAAGCGCGGCGGCCCTAATAGTTTTTGAACCGTTTTGGCCGTAACCCGGTAAGAATCTTTGTCCTTATTTTTCACGATTTCCTTAGCGATCTTGCGACAGATCGATGCAATCTCACGCTCCAGATTTCTGACGCCCGCCTCCCGTGTGTAGCGTTGAATAATGATATAAATCCCATTCCGGGTAAAGGTTACATCTCTGCCCTCCAGCCCGTTGGCCTTGATCTGTTTGGGGACCAGGAATCCCTCGGCGATGTGATATTTCTCGTATTCGGTATAGCCGGGAAGACGGATGGTCTCCATCCTGTCCTGCAGGGGCAGCGGAATATCAGGCAGTGTATTGGCTGTGGTAATAAACAAAACATCCGAAAGATCGTAATCCACATCCAGATAATGGTCATTAAAGCCGAAATTTTGCTCGGGATCGAGAACCTCCAGCAGGGCCGCCGATGGATCTCCCCTGAAATCCATGCTCATTTTGTCTACTTCGTCCAGGCAGAACACGGGATTGTTGACCCCGACCTTCTTCAGGGATTGAATAATTTTTCCGGGCATGGCACCGATATAGGTGCGCCGATGACCGCGTATTTCAGCCTCATCCCGCACACCGCCCAGGGACAACCGTACATACTTTCTGCCGGTGGCCCGTGCGACCGATTTCGCCAGGGATGTCTTACCGACTCCCGGAGGACCGACAAAGCAAAGGAGGGGACCCCGAATTTTTTGAACCAGCGCCTGAACGGCAAGATACTCCACGATTCGTTCTTTCGGCTTGGCGAGTCCGTAATGATCTTCATCCAGAATTTTCTCGGCCTCGTTCAGATCGGTTGCGATATCACTTTTTTCGAACCACGGCAGACTGATCAGCCAATCGATATAATTGCGCACCACCGTTGCCTCGGCAGACATGGGGGTCATCAGCTTCAGTTTTTTAAACTCACTTTCGGCCTTTTCAGTGGCCTCCTCTGACATTTTCTTGTTTTTTATTTTTTCTTCAAGCTCTTTCAAATCGTCGCCGGCATCATCCTCGGCTCCCATCTCTTTTTTTATCGCCCGCATCTGTTCGTTCAGATAGTAGTTTTTCTGGGTCTTCTCCATCTGTTCTTTGACACGGCTTTTAATGCGCTGATCCATTCTGTAAATATCAATTTCCATTTGAATCAGGTTAAGGAGAAGAGAAAACCGATCGGACAGGGATGTTGCTTCGAGCAAGCGCTGTTTATCAACGATTTTAAAGGAAAAATGAGCGGCCACGGTGTCTGCCAGTTTTGACGGATCATCAATAGTGGCGACGTTGTTCACCAGGTCTTTGGAGATATTTTTATTGATGTCTGCATATTCTTCAAAACTTTGAACAACAGACCGAACCAGCGCGGTTCCCTCGGAAACCTCTATTTCGGTCTCGACCACCTTTTCCAGCTCAACCTGGAAGAATTCCTTTTCCGGCAGGAAACGGGTGATACGCCCCCTGGTTTGCCCTTCTACCAGGGCCTTTACCGTACCGTCCGGAAGTCGCAGCAGCTGCAGGACCTTTCCAATGGTACCCACGCGGCTGATGTCGTTTTCGCCGGGACTGTCAATCCCTGCTTTTTTCTGGGTGGCGAGGAAGACGCTTTTATCCTTGTTCATCGCGTCGGAAAGCGCACCGACGGATTTCGGGCGCCCCACAAACAGCGGCGCAACCATATGGGGGAATACAACGATATCTCTCAGCGGCAGCAGTGGAAGTATTATCCGCGAAGGTTGATTGTCGTCATCCTTGAATATTTTCGGTAAATTGACCATGGCTCCATGTACTCTATTAGAATTTATAACTGGTATTCCGGTTTCTTATTTATGACCCTATTGCCCGGGTAAATTCACAATATGATCGCTGCGCTTGAGGATCGTCCCGCCAAACGGAACTTGAAGATCGCTTTGCTATAGGCTAAATCATTTGAGCCTCAAGCCCCGAAGTGATTCGGGACGCTCGGTCATACATGACCTATGCTTGTTTTTTGGTCTGTTCGTACAGCAGGATCGGGTCCTCTTTCTTCAGCACAACATCTTCACTGATAACGCATTCTTTGACGTTTTCAATGGAGGGAATTTCGTACATGATATCCAGCATACAGGTTTCCAAAATGGCACGCAACCCCCTGGCGCCCGATTTGCGCTTGGTTGCCTCGGAGGCAATGGCTTTTAGGGCGCTGTCTGTCAAACGCAGATTGACACCTTCAATCTCGAAAAGCCTCTTGAACTGCCTTAACAGGGCATTTTTAGGTTCTTTGATAATTCTGATTAGGGCATCTTCGTTAAGCTCACCAAGGGTTGCAATCACCGGCAGGCGGCCCAGAAATTCGGGTATCAGCCCGAACTTAATCAAGTCTTCCGGCTGGACATCATTTAATATGTCGCCGATACTCTTCTCTTCTTCCTTCAGAATATTGGCCCCGAACCCCATGATCTTCGATCCGAGCCGGCGCTGAATGATTCTTTCAAGTCCATTAAACGTCCCGCCGCAGATAAACAATATGTTGGAAGTGTCGACCTTAACAAAATCCTGCTGTGGGTGCTTCCTGCCGCCTTTAGGCGGAACACTGGCGGTTGTCCCCTCGATGATTTTCAACAGGGCCTGCTGCACGCCTTCTCCCGAAACATCGCGGGTGATCGACGGATTGTCTGACTTGCTGGCGATTTTGTCGATCTCATCGATGTAAACGATACCACGTTTTGCTCTCTCCACGTCGTAATCTGCATTCTGCAGCAAAGATAAAATAATATTTTCTACATCTTCACCGACGTAACCGGCTTCGGTCAGGCTTGTCGCGTCGGCGATGGTAAAGGGAACGTTTAAGAACCGGGCAAGGGTTTGCGCCAGCAGTGTTTTCCCGCAGCCGGTCGGACCTATTAGTAAAATGTTGCTTTTTTGAATTTCAACCTCATCCGTGCCGATGGACGAATCAAGCCGCTTGTAATGATTGTAAACTGCCACAGCGAGCACTTTCTTGGCCCGTTCCTGTTCAATCACATACTCATCCAGCCTGTCTTTTATCTCTTTCGGAATCATCAGGCTGTCTAGGTCTGCGGCTTCTTTTTCGCTTTCCTCTTCAATGATTTCGCTGCACAGCTGGATACATTCATCACAAATGTAGACGGCCGGCCCTGCGATGAGTTTGGTAACCTCTTTCTGATTCTTTCCGCAAAATGAGCAAAAGAGATTGTCATTTTCTTCTTCTTTTTTTCCCACCTTAGGCCTCCATCTTGTCAATCTTCTCTAGATCGTCTCTGTCGGTAATAACGTGATCGATGATACCGTACCCTTTTGCTTCTATACCACTCAGGAAATAATCACGGTCTGTATCTTTCTGGATCTGCTCCAGGTCTTTGCCGGTATGCTTCACCAGAATTCCATTCAGCGTTTCTTTCATGCGCAGAATCTCTTTGGCCTGGATTTCGATATCAGAGGCCTGTCCCTGGAATCCCCCCATGGGCTGGTGAATCAAAATTCTGGAATTGGGCAGTGAGTAGCGTTTTTTTTCAGCGCCGGCGGTGAGAAGCAGCGCGCCCATGCTGGCCGCCTGACCGATACAAACTGTGGTGACATCAGGTTTGATGTACTGCATGGTGTCATAAACCGCCAGGCCGGATGTAACCAAACCACCGGGGGAATTGATATAAAAATTGATGTCCTTGTCCGGATCTTCTGATTCAAGAAAAAGCAACTGGGCAATAAGAAGATTGGCGACTTCATCGTTGATGGCCGTACCCAGGAAAATAATCCGATCTTTCAGCAGTCGTGAATAGATGTCATAGGCCCGCTCGCCCCGGCTGCTCTGCTCGATGACCATTGGTATTATTGGCACTAATCGTCTCCTTTTCCGTAGTAAAATTTTATCTGTGTATCTGAATAATCCGTTAAATTGAAAATTTTGGTGCGATGCTCCTTCAATGAATAGAGTCGGTTTTGCCAACCAGCCGAATCAGCTGTCGTTTTCATTTTCCGGCTCAACTTTCTTGATCGTGCTCTTATCAATAATAAGCCCAATGGCCCTTTTTTCAAGTAGCGTGTGTTTGAAATACTCGAGATTCTCCTTGTTTTGACTGTAATATTTCTTTATTTCATCCACCGGCTGATTGAAGGCCTCGGCCATATCTTTGTAACCGTCATCCAGTTCTTCATCGGACAGGGTTAAATTTTCCTGATCGATGATTTTGCCTAAGATGAGATGGCGCCTGACCTGTTTAACCGCTGTATCCCGGTATTTTTCAGCTATACCGTCCCGTGTCAGGCCCATTTCCTCCAACGAGCGGTTTTGATAGGCAAATGAGCGCTCGGCTTCGGCAACGATACCTTCCAGTTCGTGTTCCACCATCGCCTCCGGCACTTCAAATGCTACCTTTTTAATTAATGCTTTAAAGATCTGTTCATTTAACTCCTGCTCTGACCGCTTGGCATATCCCTGTTTAAGGTTGTTACGGATTTGGTCCTTTAATTCATCCAGAGTGCTGTAGTTGCCTGCTTTCTTAGCCAAATCATCGTTTATTTCCGGCAACTCCTGCTGCCTGATTTCATTGAGGGCCACCTGAAAGTCTATTTCGAGACCGGCAAGTTTTGGATTGAAATAGTCTTCCGGAAATTTGGCCTTGATCTCTTTGTTATCCCCCGGTTTCATGCCCACCAGGCCTGCGTCAAAATCTTCCAGAATCTGACCCTTACCGATTTTTACGGTAAAATTCTCGGTTTTCTGGGTTTCAGAGAAGGGTTTTCCGTCTTTAAGGCCTTCGTAATCGATGAGAACAAAATCGTCCTCCCGGGCGGGACGATCCTCTGTAATCGGTTTGAGTAGGGCCAGCTTTTCTTGCAGGCCTTTCAACTGCATATCGATTTCCTCATCACTGACCCGACGGTTGGTTTTAGTTAGCGCCAACCCTTTGAAATCAATATCATTGATAACCGGTCTAATTTCAACCGTAGCGTCATAGTGATACGACTGATCTGCATTCAGTTCGGGCGGATCGAGGGATGGATTTCCGATGATCTGGAGATCCGTTTCTTTCAGTGCATCAATAAAAGACTCCTGAATTAACCGGGACGAGACGTCGGCATGAACGTCCTTTTTAAACATTCGCTCCAGTACGGACCGAGGGGCCTTGCCGGGTCGAAACCCTTTAATTTTGGCTTTTTTCTTGAGTTGATTGTAAGCGGAATCAAGCTCCCGTGCCACTTGATCCTGAGGGATTTCAATGTGCAGCGTCTTTTTTATGGTGCTTAGATCTTCTACGGTAACTTGCATAACCTTCCTTTCCATACAATACATATACCAGAGTCGTTCATATTATACCACAACATTATACATCACTTCAAATATGCAGAAAAACCGAATCTTTAGTTGCAGGAACGCAGGATATCTCGATATCCACCCATTCTGTAAACGATTCAAGGGTGAAATGGCGCTTTGCAGATAGAGGCCTTCACATCATGCAACATCGTTGTACGCTTCGCCTGCGGTGCAACCAGGGTAGGGCGTATTCAGGTGTCTCGCAAACCTTTGCGAGTTTTGGTATTCGAAAAGTGGTGCGAGAGGGGAGACTTGAACTCCCACTCTGTTTCCAGAGCTGGATCCTAAGTCCAGTGCGTCTACCAATTCCGC
>DAOVBC010000202.1 GCA_030670715.1 Deltaproteobacteria bacterium
CAAAAAGTCAACTTGGATATGATCAGCCAAACAGCACCGGTGGAGGACAAGGTAAGCATCTCTTTTACCCTGCCGCGACAGGATGTGGAGCGGACTTTGGCGCTTCTTAAAGAGTTTCAAACCGCGATGCCCCAGCTACAACTCGAGGTGCTGCCGGAGATTACCAAGATAACCGTGGAAGGGCCGGGAATGGAGGTCCAGTCAGGGGTTGCGGCCCAGGTGTTCGAAGTCATGGCCAATCAGGATATTGCGCTCAAGACCATCACAACTTCGGAAACCAAGATCTCCTATATCATACCGCAGGCCGACCGCTCACGCGCGGTAGAAGCCATTAAGGAGGCTTTTGGAATCTGAACTTTCCCAATTAGATTGTCTGAAAGATTTTTTCTACTATTTTTTTCAATTCGGGAAACTCGCGACCGACCTCATCCGACAGTGTTTTTTCTAGGGTCCCCAATGCGGCGGGGATATAATTTTCAAAATAGGTTTTGCCCTTGTTTTTGCTGAGGTGACCGAAGGCGCCGAGGATCTGCAGGTTTCGAGTTAATGCGCAGTAGACACAGCCCTGTCGGAACTGCTGCAGACTGATACCTAATTCCGGGGGCAGGTTGTGTGCGGCGTAATCAAACAGTTTTAAACGCAGTGCATCCGGCAAATCAACGTACGGATCGATCAGAAGAGACGCAAGGTCGTACTGAACCGGTCCCATACGCCCGCCCTGAAAATCGATAAAATAGTATTTACCCCCTTTTACCATAATATTGCGCGACTGCATATCGCGGTGCATGAACCCGTTGGCGGCGTATTCCAGGGCGCGATCCGCCAGTAATGAGAATTCATGCGCCAAATCCGAAAACTCCACCTTAAGCCCAAGATACGTTTGTAGAAACGCCTCGACGAAATAGCGGCATTCTTTCTCAAGGATCAGTTCGCGGCTGTAATTGGGCGACTGCCAGGTCCAGGCAGGCTTAAAATTGTTTGCTGCGGCAACACCCATTTTCAGCAACTGGAGAATAACGGTTTGATAACAGGTGATGACAGCCCTTTGATCTGCGGTTTCCAAGATGACCTGCTGCAGATTCACATCTCCGAGGTCTTGCATGAAGACCATACCGGCAAAGGTGTCGTAAAGATAAATTTTAGGCACCCGAACGCCGGCCGCCTCAAGATGGCGGCCAATTGCCACAAAGGCGTCGGCTTCGGCGAGTTGTTTATTCTGCCGGATGCCGTGATCCGCCATAATAAGAGATGTGCCTCCGGCGGTGAGGCGATACCATTTCCGGTCGGACCCGTCCCCTTTGAGCAGGGTCCGGTCGATTTTGCCGTCCCGATACCCCGTGCGGGCCGCACGAAAAGCATCCGGTGCCATCTGCTCAAAAGCCGCCTTACGGTACGACTCCGGTGTGCCGATATCTTGCCAGCAATGATCCTGTACGATGAACCCTTTTATTTTTTTCCCGCCCGCAATCATTTCCCGATAAGCATCAATGCTGCTGTAAAAGGTATTTTCGGGTATGTACTGCAGGACAACAGGGTCCAGAATCTGTATCCCGGTAAATGCGAGCACATCTTCGTGTGTTGTTTTACGAAGATCAGATAGATTATAGAAGGCGTTCACAAACCCGTCCGGGGTAACCGTCACGTTGTTGTAGCGCGGGAAGTCGTGCAGAACCAGCGTGACCGAATGCGGGTGCTTCAGGTGAAATTGGTACACCTGCTTCAGGTCAACATCGGTTACGATGTCGCTGTTGATAACAACGAACGGCTCACGGGTCCAGAAATCAGCGACATTTTTTATGCCGCCGCCGGTCCCCAGAATTTCCGGTTCATGGCGGACGGTTATTGGGATGGAATAGTTCTGTTTGGCCACAAAAGAAGCAATTTTATCATGCAGGTGGTGCGTATTGATTACGATTGCCCGGCAGCCGGCATCCAGAAGTTGGCGAATGATGATATCCAGTACCGGCCGACTGCCGATGGTGAAGAGTGGTTTGGGGGTGCTGTTTGAGTAGGGAAGCAGTCGGGTGCCAAAACCTGCTGCAAGAATCATTGCTCTCATTGCAAACAACTCAGATACTGATTGATGGCATCCATGTATACTTTGATTTTTTCGGCGTCATCCGAACCTTTAATTCCCTGACTGATAAAATATTCCACGGCGTTAATATAGTTGACCTTAGAAAGCGCTTCCTCGCGTTCAATTTGGCCTCTTTTGTACATGCGCCGTCCCCTGGCTTCTATTTTCTTCAGGCGTTCTTTTGCATCCATGGCGTTCTTCGGGGTTTGAAGGAAGAATTGCAACACAATCCGATAGGATTCAAAATAGGTCTTCAAAAAATTTGCAAAGAGCTTCATCTTTCTGAAACCGGCCGATGTGACGTTATACGTATCCGGCAGGGTCTGGTGCGGCATCAGAAAGGCTTCATCAATAAAGGTTTTGATGCTTTTGCGGACAGAGCGTTCCGTGGTGATTTCTTTGTCGTATGCGAAGTCATTTCGAAAGAGTTTCCTTAAAAAAGCATAGCCGGAATAGATTTCTGAGGCTGTAAACTGAAAGGCGTCCCGGTTCAGGACCTCAATGGCGGTATAAGCGGCCGGGATAAAGAAGGCGATGCAATTGTTTTTATAATACTCCAGACTCGTTCTTTCGTTAACATTAACTGCATATTCCGGTTCGGTGTCTTTATCTCCCTTATCCCTTGGAAGTGTTTCGATGAACTTGCGCTGAACGTAAGCATCGAGCGCATTGTCGATGGCATGGTTATGATCGATGATCAGCGTGTCGGCCAGTTCGGTCTCCTGTGTCTGGAGGTGATTTAAATACATTTCAACGATCGATTTGAGATACAAAAAGGTAAACCGGGATCTGGTAGTGTTTAATATCGCACTGGCACACAGCCCGTGAGCGGTTACAACGGCTGCTTTGGTTATCGAATTGATCATCCGGAAGCCCAGGTCACGACAGAAGGCGTTTTTTTCTTTGGTGGTCATCTGCTGGATCGTCGTTCCCTGTTCATCCAGCAGGTGCTTGAGGGATAACGGCTCGTGGAAGCGGACAAAAATTTTACCGTAGCGTTTCTTTAATAATTTTCTCGCCTTGATCACCTGCAGCAAGTTTTCCGGCTCCTTCCGGCCGCCTTCCAGTTCGTGGATGTAAGCGCTCTCTTCCAGCACCCGGTCATAGCCGATGTAAATCGGCGCAAAGATCATGTCTTCACAGGCACCGTTTTTATAGGCTTCGAGCAGCATGGAAAGAAATCCCAGCTTGGGCGGGATCAATTTGCCGGTACGGCTGCGGGTGCCTTCGATAAAAAATTCGATATTGAAACCTTCCTGCAGCAGTTTGTACAGATACTCGGTAAACACTTTTGAATATAGCACGGCCCCGCGAAACGTACGGCGGATAAAAAATGCACCGCCTCTTCTGAAAATTGAACCAACCGGCCAGAAGGCAAGGTTTTTTCCGGCCGCAATGTGGGGGGCCGGCATATTGTTATTGTACAGGAGGTAAGAGAGTATCAGGTAATCGATATGACTTTTATGGCAGGGGATGAGGATTAACGGTCCCTTCTGAGATGCCGTTTTTACAAATTTCAGGCCGTCATTGTCCATGGAAATACCGTCGAATATGGTATTGGCGATATAACCGACGACAATGGAGCCAAATTTGATCAGGCCGGTCCTGTAGTTTGCCGCAATTTCTTTAAGATAACCGTCCGCTTTTTTCCGCACCTGGTGCATGGGTATCTGTCGCGATTGCGAATGCTTTTCCATGAACTGCTGAAACCGTTCGTTGGTCAGGATACTCTCTTTGAGCTCCTCCAGCGATTTCAATACCGGCCCGGTGATGCTCTGCCGATGACGGTTGATCTGCCGCAGCAGATTACGGCGCAAGAACAGTGATTGATGCTCAAGGGTCTTGTTTTGGTTCCCGGCACCCTCCACAAACGTCCTCAAATTGACCGGCTCGGAGATTTCAACGAAAACTTTACCGGAACTTTTAAAAAGGGTAACCAGACGGCGAATTTTCCCCGGTCTGGCTTCATTGCCGAACAACATGTCGACAATAGATGGACTGGAGCGATGGGGGTCCTTGCCGAAGAACATTAGCAGAGGTACCAGATAGATAGGCCTGTCGATAGAATTCTGCACCTCAATCAGATGACGGATCGGATCCACTTTCGCTTTGACAAACCTGCGGTAAAATTCTCCCTTTTCCACCAGCGATAAAAATCCGGCGCGGCCGCTTAGCAGTTCCCTCTGAAAATATCCGTTTTTATAAGGATTTTGAAAGGACAGATGTTGAAAAAAGTAACCGAGATGGGCCAGGAAAATTTTGAACAAGCGCGATAAAGGCTGCCAGATAAACACCCGGTAATCAAAGCCGATCTCCGGGGTTGAGAGTCCGTTCCGGGAGTAGTACGTATGATAGAACAGGTATTCAAAATTACTTTTGGTTTTTGTGACATACACGATGATGGCATCAT
The DNA here is from genome assembly GCA_030670715.1 of Deltaproteobacteria bacterium. Classification (GTDB taxonomy): domain Bacteria; phylum Desulfobacterota; class Desulfobacteria; order Desulfobacterales; family SG8-13; genus DAOVBC01. Next base: position 4,488 of record DAOVBC010000202.1, read on the forward strand.
CAGGGAGTTGTTCCACCGCTGCCATCTGATCTTTTTCGACGGTAATTCCGGAATAGAATGTTTTTAAAAGCAGGGATGAAGGAGTGCTCAATTTTTTTGGCAGCAGACAGCTGTAATGGTCATAGGTGCCGTCAAGAAGCCTGTTCATCAGCCCCTGAAATATTGTGGCAATTTTTAAACGATTCGGACTATTGGGTTGTGGCATGGTTTGGATCCATCGTATATCGACAAATCAGCGGTTAACTTCCCGGGGGCTATCGAAATCGCAAAATCTGGTGGCATGCTGAATGGATAAGGGTGAATCTCTTTGGTTTAAAAACAACGATTTTAGAGTATACTAAGTACCAGGATTTACCTATATTTGCAATATTTTATTTTAATATAAGATCTCAGCTGCGGTTTTTCAAATGCGCTTGTTTTTGACCCCAAGTTGTGCTACCCAGAATACTTTATGAGAAAATGGAAACCAATTTAAGGTACGTGTTCACGGGGTGCGTTTCCCCGAGCAGCGAGATTGGCGCAGTGGCCTCGTCATTTCAATGACTTAGCCGTGGGGGAGACCGCGGCTCCCGCACGTTTTTTGCGGGAGAACGCGGAGGGGGCAGGAATACCCCCGCTGCTAAGTCATTGAAATGACCGGACACGCAG
>DAOVBC010000129.1 GCA_030670715.1 Deltaproteobacteria bacterium
TGCCATGACCGGCTCCTGGCAGGTGCTCCAGTTTGTTTGTTCATCTTGTTTCAGTTTTTTAATATTCGTTCTCCGTTTTGTTCACGATCATTTAGGGTAACACTTACGATTGCTAAGGCCCAAAAGGCGACTGAACCAATGATATAGTGGTTGTCAAAAAAACGTTCCGGAATTTCAACGTTTTTTTCTACAACCACTTATACCGCAATTCCGTATTTCGGAACATAATTATGGACAGCGGTATAAAATATAATCTTTTTTTTGAGCAGGTATATTTCCCAATGAATGCAATGCGGTTTCCTATATCACAGTCGCGGATGAAAAAAAACAAAGGGTATTAAAATAGCTTGACAAATGAGGGTGCAATTAATATTCATGAAAAAATATGAGCATAGCTGATACGGGAGCTCGGAGAAACCGGGCTGAGAGGGACCCTGCGAACCAATTATGGGTCCGACCGCCGAACCTGATCCGGATAATGCCGGTGGAGGAATAATCTTTTTTGCCGCCCTTCATCGGGGCGGCATTTTTATTTCTGGTGCAATTATGGACATAAGACCGATCGGAATTGGACAGAGAAATCTTGGCGGTATCGATTATTTTCTTTTGTGGGCCGGGGTGGCCATTTCGCTGGCAGAAATATGGGCCGGCGGTTTTCTGGCACCCATGGGGTTCTGGGCCGGGTTCTGGGCCATCATTCTGGGCCATGTGATCGGAAATTCGTTTATGGCCCTGGGCGGTGTGATCGGTTCAGACTACGGCATTATGTCGATGGTATCCGTACGACCCTCATTCGGCATACGGGGCTCCAACCTGGCGGCAATTTTAAATATCATTCAGCTCATCGGATGGGCTTCCATCATGCTGATCATCGGCGGCAGAGCTGGTGCAATGCTGGGCAAACCGCTTGGCGGAATCCTCGCCTCCAGCCATTTCTGGATAGTGACGATCGGCCTTGGCACCCTGTTTTGGGCATTTTTCACCGGAAGGACAATCTGGAAAGTCATGCAGACAGTTGCCGTCATCGCCCTGCTCCTGGTCATCGCGTTGATGACCTGGGTATCATTCGGAGAATTCGGCAGCGGTGTGGCGACAGTTGCACCACAGGGGATGCCGTTTATGATCGGTCTTGACCTTGTAATCGCCATGCCGATATCGTGGATGCCCCTGGTGGCGGATTACGCCCGCTTTGCCAGAAAAACCGGCCCGGCTTTCTGGAATACCTGGTGGGGATATTTTCTGGTGTCATCCTGGATGTATTTGCTGGGTCTAATGGCTACTCTGGTAACCGGTGAAACCGATCCGGGGGTGCTGATTCTGCAGATCATGGGCAAAATCGGCCTGGCGCTTCCGGCTCTGATCATGGTGGTCTTTTCCACGATCACCTCTGATTTTCCGGATGTCTACTCAGCCACCTGCTCCATGCTGAATATTTCCCAAAAGATCAGCGCCCGAACCATCATGTGGATAGCGGGCATTCTTTCTATCCTGGTTGCACTTGTATTTCCGATGGAACAGTACGAAAATTTTCTGTTTCTCATCGGAGCTATGTTCGTTCCGCTCTTTGGTGTGGTTCTCACCGATTATTTTCTTATTCGCAAGCGTCAACTTAATCTGGATGACATTTATAAAGTCGGCGGCGAATACTGGTATAATAAAGGTTTTAACCTGACGGCCATCGTATCCTGGGCCGTCGGGTTTGTCGTATTCGAGTTCATCGCTATCATGAAGTACCCGATTGGCGGCTCACTCCCTTCGATTGTTGCCGCCGGCGTGATCTATTATATCCTGAGCAGAAGGTAATAAACCTTTTTGGTTGATAAAAATATGAGGACAAATCAATTAAATAGCCGAGCGGATAGAATCCGGTCGGCTATTTAAAAAGCATAATTTTTCAAGTTGGAAGCGAAGATTTTTCGGCAAGGTCGAGGAAATAATGGTTAGACCTTTAAATTGCCTTCCATGAGTGAGATTTTTTTCGATAAACAAGGCCGCACAAAGGTTTTCACCGAGGCGTACATGCGAGTACGCCGCAGGTGGAAACCTGCGGAGAACACAGGTTATCGGGAAAAAGGCCTCTCAGGGAAGGAAGCTCATTTTTCGAGCCAGAAATGAGGAATTTTTTCGATAGGCGAGGCCGCACAAGGATTTGTGGTGAGGCGTACTAAATAGTACGCCGCAGCCAGAAATCTGCGGAGAACGAAGCATATCGGAAAAATGGCCATTTCTGGCTGAAAAATTTACCAGCCCCACGTCAGGTACTGATGAATCGAATCCGCCGCTTTTCTCCCGGCCCCCATGGCCAGGATTACGGTGGCCGCACCGGTAACGATATCACCGCCGGCCCAGACCCCTTTCTTGGTGGTCTTTCCGGTTTCAGGATCGGCCTCGATATACCCCCAGTTGTTGAGCTGCATGTCCGGTGTCGACTGGGTCAGCAGCGGATTGGCACCGGAGCCCACGGCAACGATGCACAGGTCACACTCCAACTCAAATTCCGATCCTTGGATCGGTACCGGCCGGCGACGGCCGGAATCATCCGGTTCTCCCAGCTCCATCTTCAGACACACCATGCCGGTAAGGCGTCCCTGTTCGTTACCCAGGTATTTGGTTGGATTGGTGAGCAGGAAAAATTCTATCCCCTCTTCCTCGGCATGGTGAATTTCTGCGGTTCTGGCCGGCATTTCATCCCGCGAACGGCGGTATACAACTCGCACTTTGTCCGCACCCAGGCGCCTGGCGGTCCGGGCCGAATCCATGGTGACATTGCCGGCCCCCAGGACGATTACATTCTTTCCCCTGGGAATCGGAGTGTCAACTTCGGGGAACATGTAGGCTTTCATAAGGTTGGCCCGGGTCAGATATTCATTGGCCGAAAGGATACCGATCAGGTTTTCACCGGGAATATTCAGAAAACGGGGCAGACCGGCGCCGACACCGATATACACGGCATCGTAACCTTCTTCCACAAACAGTTCATCCAGACTGACGGTTCGGCCGACCACTGCGTTACATTCAACCTTTACGCCCTGCCGCTCAAGAAAATTGACCTCCTGGAAGACAATTTCCTTGGGTAGCCTGAACTCCGGAATGCCGTATACCAGCACGCCGCCCGGTTTATGAAACGCTTCCAGCACGGTTACCTCGTGGCCTTTGGCAATCAGGTCGCCGGCAACGGTCAGGCCGGAGGGACCGGAACCCACCACCGCCACTTTTTTACCGGTCAGCTTCGCCCTGGGCGGCAGCGCCCCGCTGCCATGGGCCCTTTCGTAGTCGGCCGCAAACCGCTCCAGATTTCCAATGGCAACCGGATCTCCCTTTTTACCGACGATACATACGACCTCACACTGAATTTCCTGGGGGCATACCCTGCCGCACACAGCCGGAAGACTGTTTTTACTCCAGAGGTTCCTGATGGACGCCGTAAAATCGCCCTCTTTGATAAGCTTGATAAACCCCGGTATATCCACCTCGACCGGACAGCCCGCGATGCAGGCCGGTTTTTTGCACTGCAGACATCTCTTCGCCTCTTCCATGGCCGTTTCCGGTGTGTAGCCAAGTGGAACCTCTTCGAAGTTTCTGGCCCTGACTTGCGGCTCCTGCTCGGGCATGGGCTGCCGGGGTATCTTTTCTTTTTTCGCCTTCACTGCTTTTTCAGCCATATTTATCCTCCGCTATAGGCGTTTAGTCCCGCTGAAAGCGGGATTGCGTATTTTGTAGCACGTTCTTTTTGTGTAAAAGTCAAGTTGTCCAAAGAAATGCCTAAATTTTAGGCATTTTCCGGTTTATCCGGGTTAGGTGTTGTCCACTTAAAACCCGGTCACTGCGGACCCGGTTGTTTTTCCCTATCGGGCATATTCCGGTTTTAACAAGCAAAAATCGTCATAACACCGTTTCTCGTCTTCACAGTACGCCTGCAGGCGCAGCATCAGTTCATCATAATCAACCTTGTGCCCGTCGAATTCAGGTCCGTCCACGCAGGCAAACTTGGTCTGACCGTTGACCGTCACGCGGCACCCGCCGCACATCCCGGTTCCGTCAACCATGATCGGGTTGAGGCTGACAATGGTTTTCACACCATATTCGGCGGTCATTTTAGAAACGAATTTCATCATCGGTACCGGACCGATGGCCACCACCATTTGAGTATCTCCTTTGTCGAGCACATCTTTTAAGGCCTCGGTGACAAAACCTTCGCGGCCGTATGAACCGTCATCGGTGCAGATCAGCAACTCATGGGAGGCCTGCTTCATTTTTTCTTCCAGAATAAGCAGGTCCTTGGTACGGGAACCGACAATGGCGGTTATATGGTTTCCGCCTTCTTTGAGCGCGCGCGTAATCGGGTGCATCACGGCGATACCGGTTCCGCCCCCCACGCAAACGACATTGCCGATCTTTTCGATTTCCGTCGGTTTACCCAACGGTCCGATGACGTCCTGGTAGCTATCGCCCACCTGGAGGGTTTTAAAAAGGGCGGTCGATTTGCCGACAATCATGTAAACAATTGTAATCGTACCATTTTCAGGATCGGTTTCCGCCATGGTCAACGGAATTCGCTCCCCCTCCTCATTGGCTTTCAGGATTACGAACTGACCGGGCTTGGCTTTGCGCGCAATCTTGGGCGCCTCAACTTCGTTGAGTACGACGGTACCTTCAGCCATCTCTTCGCGTTTGATTATTTTAAACATCATGATCCTCCAGATCCCATTGTGGTGTGATTTTCGGTCCTGCCGGAATATTTATTTAAAACCGATGGTGTCTAATTTGTTAAATATTATTTATAAGCATATACTCATTATTAAATCAACCTCAATCTTGCACTTAGCAAATTATAATGTTAAACGCCATACCTGATTTATTTGTCTTGGAAACCGGGTTGTTTGGGGATGTATAATGAGAATATTCGACAGCCACTGCCATCTGGACGATCGTTCATATGATCGGGATCGCAAAGAAGTATTGGATCGTGCCGCACGGGCCGGCGTCGTGAAAGTGATGATCGTGGGAACCGATAAAGACAGCTCTCGCAAAGCGGTCCGCCTGACGGAATCGCACGCCGGCTGCCACGCTTCAGTCGGAATTCACCCCCACGATGCAAAAGATTGCACAGAAAACGTTCTCGAATCATTACGGAATCTTACCACAAGTGCCGGGGTGTATGCCTGGGGAGAAACGGGGCTGGATTTTAACCGGATGTACTCTCCGCAAATCGATCAGGAAAAATGGTTTATCCGGCAACTGGAGATCGGGCAGCAACTCGGCTTGCCGTTTATTTTCCACGAGCGGGACAGCAATGGCCGCTTTTTTGAAATTCTCAGCACCCGCTCCCGACCGGGTTTAAGAGGCGTGATCCACTGTTTCAGCGGCAGCCGCCAGGAACTCGAAAGGTATCTTGAATTCGATCTTTATATCGGAATCACCGGTATTCTAACCCTAAAAGAGCGCGGAGCAGCACTGCGCGAGCTTGCAATCAGCATCCCCTCCGCACGAATACTTGTGGAAACCGACGCCCCCTACCTGACACCGGCCCCTGAAAAAAACCGAACCCGGCGCAATGAGCCGGCGTTTGTCAGATCCGTCCTTTTAAATCTGGCGGAAATAAGAGGGGAGGATCCAGAAGATCTGGCAGAAATCGTCTGGGCAAATACCTGCAGGCTGTATGGTATAGACGCCTGATGCATGATGTCCGGTTAGCAACCCAACAAACCATCCCAGCATGGCAGACCCATCATCTGAAGGAAAAGTTTATTTATAAAAATTAAAGTTTGATCTTACACTTTAAGATTCAAGCTAAAATTCAAACCGACAACCACCAAATATCCATATCCATATCTGCAATTTTCATCGACATGTGGATCCCAACATATTGTGTCCACCATATTTTTTTCAGGTAAACATTACATATGGAATATCACGGTTTTTTGAAGAGGGTTGATGCGTATGAGTTGGCAAGAAGATTGTACCCGTTATGTAATTGGGTTGGTTGGGTAAAAATTGTGATTGGCAAATCAAATATACATTTTTTCGCCATGTTAGATTAAGGCACGAAATCTAAAACCTTGAAGCTTGCAAAATATTGCAGAGTTGCATAAGCAATATGCAACAGGGCACTTCATTAAAAGATGAAAAACGATTTAACATCGTAGATGAAATCATGCCAGTCATTGCATCCGGATAAACCCTTTTGCTGCTTCTTCGCTTTCTATCTAAAGCACTGCAGCCAATTTTGATGCCTTCTTTTAATTGATGATCTATTCACACGGGTACATCTTAGCGAATCACATCAGTATTTTCTTTCGCTCCGGATCGTAAAGGATACGGCTGGATTCCAAGGTCGCAGTATAGATTTCTTTGTAAGATTCAATTTCAAAATTATTATTTGGATCCGCCTGATCAGTTGGAATATATCCGTAACAGATATTTTTTTTCAGCGTGTGACCATAACCGGAACTGGTGGTTACACTCAGCACCTTTCCCCCTTGAATGATGGGGGCACTGCTCTGGAGCATCAGCGGTCCGCCGGTGTCAATGGAAAAAGAACAGAGCTTCCATTTGGGTCCTTCAGCCTTGACTTTTGCCAGCGCTTCACGGCCGATAAAATTATCTTTATCAAGCGCCACGCAAAATCCGAGTCCCGCATCGAATGGGGTATACTCCGGCGTCAGTTCCGACCCCCAGTCGGCATATCCTTTTTCCAGATGCATGGAAGCA
>DAOVBC010000045.1 GCA_030670715.1 Deltaproteobacteria bacterium
TCCCCGGACAGGCCTGAACATAATGCAGGCAGAGTTCGGTGGCTTTGCCGACATCCATGCCAAGATCGTTCCAGATGTTATTAACGTCTTCTTTTTGTATCCCCACCAGAGCAAACCGCTGACCGGATGTGATCTTAATGACAGGTATGCTGTATTTGCGTGCGACCCTGACAATCCCTTCCAGATCTTCCGGCGTTACCAGTCCCACCGGGGTTCTGGGTACAATGGCATATGTCTCTTTATCTCGCTGTAAAATGGCTCCTGTGGGAATATCAGACATGATCCACCTCCTTGGGTTTAACAGCAGTGAAGATACCAAGGGCTTATAATAATTTTGCCTGAAATGCAACAGCCGCATCCTGCGCCACCGGCAACTGTCTGGGCGGGCAAAAAAAATTGCTTGACATGAATACCACATTGTGGTATTTCTAAAATCGACTGTATCGAGCTGCAGTTCCATCCTCCACCGTGCCGTCAACCAATTAACGCATACCAGTTTTGGAGAAAGATCATGGAAACTGTTTACCTTGATCGTCACGCAACCGCTCCGATCCGGGAGGCTTTTGCCGAACCCTTTTTACCATCTCATCAGCAGCTATCTCTTCTTCAAAATCCGGCAATAACGCCATCCTCAAAGCGGTCCTCCCGCCCGGATGGATTCGAAGAGCGGATCAGGCGATTCGAAGTGACAGCACAGGAAAAATTCCGCGAAGCCATTGAAGATCTGCCGGAAGTGAGACTTGCGGATTGGTTTACCCGGCTGCTGGAGAATAGAATTATTCCGGCTTTTACGCAAATCGGGTTTGACGCTCACTTTGCCCGGGCACTTTTTAAAATGGCTGCGCCCGGCTGGCAACAAATGGGCCCGATCACAAATGATTGTGTCTGGTTTCACCCGGCCCTGATAAGGGACATCAAAGAAATTCGAAACGGGGTCATATCAAAATCCAGACGCAAATCCGAAGATCTTTTCCGGCCGGAGGAAATGTGGTCTCAGAATCTTCACCGGTCGGTTGATAAAAGAATAACTCAAAAGGGTCTTTTTCCGTTGTTCGAAACCATCCCCACCTCATGGATAATCCTGCCGCGAGCATATCCTCTTTTAGAAAAGCATCATGCACGCTATTTGCCGGGTTACCTCGACTTTCTGGACAGGGAAACAAATCAGGAGTTTCGCAATGTCCTGGTTCGAATCATCATCGAATTTGCAGGTAATTACACGCTTAAATATCTTGGCAGAATTTTTCCCAAAGAACGGGCAACCGCTGCTCTTTTTAACGCATACGAAGCACTGTTCTGGAAGAACCTGAGAAATCCACCGACAGGATTCGAGGATGATTTGATATTTTGCCATTTTTTTCGTTGGGCAATAATGTTCCGGAACAGATGCGCCGCAATAAACCATGATATGGTAAAAACCATCAAACGGATGGAAGAAGAAATGCAAAGGGTTCTGCCGCTGATGGATTCTTGTCCGCCGGCTGGCCGGGACTATGATGATTACGGTAGATTGCCGGTGACCCTGCGGCACGGTTGCCCAGGGATAAGTGCTGCCGTAAGTTACATGGAAATCAGTGGTGCATTGACCGGCAGCGCCACCGGTGGCCGTTTACCCTATGCGGCCATCCCGGCGGCTTTGACCGGGCTTTTTCAAATCATCAGGAAGAAATATCCGGCGGAAACACCGGCAACACAAAAGTCAATACGTCTGTTCTTACGTAAACTCAAAGAAAGCTACTCGTCCGCAAACACCCATCGGATGTCAACCTCAGGCGAATCATCCAGACAACTCCGCTTTGTGGTACCCCGCGTGCTTGGATTGATTGACCAGATGTCCGCCTCCTTAAATTAGTGATCACGTCTTCTCATTGTTCACGAAACAAATCAAAAGTCGGGGTATACTTTGGTCAAAGCCATAACCGGAGCGGAATGGGTTATCATTGTCTGGGCAACCGCCTTCCTCCCCCCACTCCCCCTCCAATATTTAGGTTAAAATAAAAAAGTAAACCGCACGTACGTGTTCACGGGGTGCGTCTCCCCGATTCGCTCCGGTGGCTGCGTGTCCGGTCATTTCAATGACTTAGCCGCGGGGGCATTCTTGCCCCCTCCGCGTTCTCCCGCAAAAAACGTGCGGGAGCCGCGGTCTCCCCCACGGCTAAGTCATTGAAATGACGAGGCCACTCCGCCAATCTCGCTGCTCGGGGAAACATACCCCGTGAACACGTACAACCGCACAACAAGCGCCATTCAAGGCAGGGTCATTCAAAACCCTGCTTTTTTATTTACTGCAATAAAGCTCTTTACTTGACAGCCACCATCTGGCTTTTTATTAAGGGGGTGAAACACTCTCAATATTTTCACGAAATATTCGGGATAGACGTGCCGTACATTAATCCGATTGCAGGGCAAATCCCTCCCGCGTGCCACCGGGATAGAAAAGCACAACGACATGATCAATAGAGCCAGATCCCTTCTTAAAAGCGTATTCGGGTATGATCGGTTCATATCCCTTCAGGAAGAGATTATCGAAAATGTTCTCCGCAAAAACGACGCACTGGTAATCATGCCCACCGGCGGCGGGAAATCGCTCTGCTATCAAATCCCGGCCCTCATTTTCCCGGGTTTGACCGTCGTTGTGTCGCCCCTGATTTCGCTGATGAAAGATCAGGTGGACCAGTTAACGACCGCGGGCGTGGCCGCAGCGTTGTTAAACAGCTCCCTGTCGCCTGAAGAATATGACCACAACGTCGAAAGCGTTAAAAGGGGCCGGGTCAAACTGCTGTACCTGGCACCGGAGACGCTTTTAAAGGCGAACATCATTCGCCTGCTCTCCTCTGTCAATGTAGACTGCTTTGCCATTGATGAGGCCCATTGCATTTCGTCCTGGGGTCACGACTTTCGTCCCGAATACCGGCAGCTGTCTGATTTGCGAAACCGCTTCCCGGAAGCCGTTTGCATTGCGCTCACAGCCACCGCAACCTCCCGCGTTCGGGAGGATATCAAAACCAGCCTCGGCATGGATACGTCCGGCGAATTTATCGCCAGCTTTAACCGTGAAAACCTTTACATTCGTGTTATTCCGAAAAAGGATCCGGTTAATCAAACCGTTGACTTCATGAAAAATTTTTTAAATCAGTCCGGTATTATCTACTGCTTTACCCGCAGACAGGTGGATGATCTTTATGCCTATTTACACCGGCTCGGGTACAGCGTTAAACCCTATCATGCCGGGTTGGCCGAAACAGAGCGCCACCGGAACCAGGAAATGTTTATCCGGGACGATGTGCAAATCATCGTGGCAACCATTGCCTTCGGCATGGGCATTGATAAGGAAAACATTCGTTTCATATTGCACTATGATCTGCCCCAGAATATCGAAAGCTATTACCAGGAAATCGGACGGGCCGGACGCGACGGTCTTCGATCAGATTGCCTGTTGCTGTTCAGTTATGGTGATCTTCAAAAAATCAAATATCTCATCAATAAAAAAGACGACCATGAAAAGCGCGTGGCAAGCATTCACCTGAATGCCCTGCTGGGATTTGCCGAAACCGACGATTGCCGCCGTATTCCGTTGATAAATTATTTCGGTGAAAACTACACAAGAGAGCATTGTAAAATGTGCGACAACTGCCTGGCCGGCAAAAAAGCCGTCCAGGATATCACCGTTGCCTCCCAGAAATTTCTTTCCTGCGTCAAGCGCACCGGAGAGATCTTTGGTGCCAACCACATTATTGATGTATTGCGCGGGTCAAAGTCACAGAAGGTAATAAAATTCGGGCACCAGCGGCTTTCCACTTACAGCATCGGCATGGAGCACTCCCGACGGCAGTGGGTGCAGCTGTCGCGACAGTTTATCAGCAAAGGCCTTCTGTCACAGGATGCGGAGTTCGGCGGCTTAAAGCTGACCGAAAAAGCCTGGGCGGTGTTAAAGGGAAATCAAACCGTAAAAGGCCGGATAGAAGAAGATCATCCCCCGGTGCCGCGTCCCGAGTTGGAGGAACTCAATCATGATCACGGACTGTTTGAAGCACTGCGAAAAAAACGCAAAGAGCTGGCCGATGCAGCCGGAGTTCCGCCTTATGTCATCTTTTCAGACAAGGCACTGGTCCAGATGGCGGCCCATTATCCACAGGACCAGACGTCATTTATGCTTATACACGGTGTCGGCAATGTTAAACTTGAAAAATACGGCCACATCTTCATGGAAGTTATCCGACGTTATTGCCGGGAGAATGAGATAGTATTGCTGCAAGGTGAAGTACCTGATAAGAAGGTGTCCATTCCGACAGCGCAAACGAATTTGAGACACATTGTCATCGGTGAAGCATTTAACTCCGGACGCTCGGTCCCGGACATCATGCAGGAGTACAAAATTAAGCTGGATACGGTATTGAATCATCTATACCGATATCTGCATGAAAACCATTCGCTGAAACCGGAAGGCCTCCTGTCGCTGTCTTCACTGACTGAAGACGAACAGAAAGACGCTTTTAATGCCTTCGACAGGCTTGGACCCGAGTACCTGGGACCGGTTTTCAGAGAATTGAACCGGAGGGTCTGTTATGAAGACCTGAGAATTTTGCGACTGTACTACTTGATTCGGATGAACCGAAACACATAATAACAAAATGGTATTAGCAAACATTTATACACCAATGGACAAGATTCTCGATACTGAATGACCGATGTTGGATATGTGACGCTCGATATTCACCACAGAGCACGCAGCGCACACAGAGACAAAATTTTTTATCGGTTTTTCTCTGTGATCTCTGCGTGCTCTGAGGTCTCTGTGGTTATAAGGGTTCTGAATACTTGACACCGGGACAAAATGACAAACGGTAAAAAAGACCTGGTCGCCAACTGGCAGACTTTACAGCGCATCTTTATCCGGCCCGAAAGTGAGGCCTCCCGGACGGCCCTGGTAAAGTATATGCAGCAGATTCTCTTCGGCCTGCATGACTTTTTAAAAGAAAATGTCGGCATCACCAGAGAAGCTTCCCTGCTTGAACTGTCGCAGCAGTTTACCGACAGTCGCATCAACAAGAATCCAAAAAAAAAACTGGAAGATGTCATCAGAGGCCTGATTGAAGATATCGCCCCCCATGCCGTCAATGTGGCCTCTCCGTATTTTATCGGGCATATGACCTCCGCCATCCCTTTTTTCATGGTGCACCTGGCAACCATCACAGCGGCGCTTAACCAGAACCCTGTGAAACTGGAGACTTCCAAAGTGGTTTCGATTCTCGAACGCCAGGTGCTGGCCAAAATACACCGGCAAATTTTCGTGCTCGGCGATCCTTTTTATAAAGAACATGTCCAGAACCCGCAAAGCACACTGGGAAATTTTGTGGAGGACGGCACCCTTGCCAACCTGACAGCACTCTGGGTGGCCAGAAATGTCTGCTTAAACCCTAAAAAGGGTTTTAGCGGCGTAGAAAAAGAGGGGATCGCCGCCGCCTACAGGTCCCATGGCATTGAGCGCAGTGTAGTGCTGGTATCCCGTCTCGCCCACTACTCCCTGCGCAAGGCCGGCGGGGTTCTGGGCATCGGCAATGAAAACATTCTGCCTGTGGATGTCGATGAGAACAACCGCATCGATTTGGCCGGACTGGTTCGGACCGTGGACCGGATACGGGAAAATGATAACAAAACAAAGATTCTGGCCCTGGTGGGCATTGCCGGTACCACCGAGACCGGCACGGTGGATCCGCTGCCGGAAATGGCTCAAATCTGCTCTGAAAATCGGATCCATTTCCATGTGGACGCCGCCTGGGGCGGCCCTACGCTCCTGTCCGGCAAATACCGCCATCTGCTTGCCGGTATAGAGCAGGCGGACTCAGTCACCATAGACGGCCACAAGCAGTTTTATCTACCCATGGGTTGCGGCATGGTGTATTTCAAAGATCCGTATATCATGAACAGCGTTGCCTATCATGCCGAATACATCAACCGCCCGGGATCGGTGGATCTCGGCATCCGTTCCCTGGTGGGTTCCCGGGCGGCCACTTCGCTGGTTCTCGGCAGCGCCCTTGACATCATGGGTGCCGGAGGATACGGTCTGCTCATCGATCACGGCATCGACACCGCCCGGGATTTTGCGTCAGAAATTCAAAAAAGACCTCTCTTTGAACTGGTCACTGCCCCTCAGCTCAACATCCTCACCTATCGGATCTTCCCGCCGGAACTGCAGAAAGCCTGGCAGGCGGCCGGGCCTGAGAAAAAGAAAGCGCTGAATAACCGGCTGAACAGAATCAACATCAGGGTGCAGCGCCAGCAGCGCGAAGCAGGCAAGAGCTTTGTATCACGCACAACCCTGAAAAGGACCCGGGAGGAGGATAAGGTTGTTTTCCGGGCTGTTATTATGAATCCCATGACCGACCCGGACACCCTGCGCGAAATCCTGGATGAACAGGAGAAAATCTATCAAGATTCATTTCTGAGTGATAAATGAGGAAAAGTTATGATTCCTACAGACGATATTATGGAAGAATCACTTGATCCGCAAGATTGGGATGCCATGAGAGCCCTGGGACATCGCATGGTGGATGACATTATGTCCTACCTGGAAACCGTGCGGGAACGTCCGGTCTGGCAACCCATTCCCCGGCAAGTCAAAGAGTATATGCAACAACCCTTACCCGGGCAGCCCCAGGGAGCCGAAAGTGCTTACCAGGACTTTCTGGAAAACATTCTGCCGCACCCGATGGGAAACATTCATCCCCGGTTCTGGGGATGGGTGATCGGCACCGGAACCCCGCTCGGCGCGCTGGCAGAGATGCTGGCCGCTGCAATGAATCCCAATCTGGGTGGCGCAGAACACGTGGCCAACCATGTCGAAGGCCAGGTCATCGACTGGTGCAAGGAGATGCTGGGATACACGGATGATGCCAGCGGACTGCTTGTCAGCGGCGGCTCGATGGCCAATCTGGTGGGTTTAACCGTGGCCCGCAACACAAAAGCTGAATTTGACGTGAGGGGCCGGGGTATGCCTGCCGCGCCACGCAAGATGACCCTCTATGGTTCCGTTGAGACGCACAGTTCTGTTCAAAAGGCGGTTGAACTGCTCGGCCTTGGCGGCGACGCCTTGCAGATGGTACCGGTGAATTACAGATATGAAATAAATGTTTCTTCTTTAAAAAATCTCATCGCGGAGGACCGCGCCGCCGGATATTATCCGTTTTGCATCATCGGCAATGCCGGAACCGTGAACACCGGCGCTTTTGATGACCTGAGCGAACTGGCAGATATCTGTAATCGGGAAGAGATGTGGTTTCATGTAGACGGTGCTTTTGGTGCACTGGCCGCTTTATGCCCTGATCTATTGGAACTGGTGCACGGAATGGATAAGGCGGATTCGATCGCCTTCGATCTACACAAGTGGTTGTATATGCCGATCGAAGTCGGGTGTGCTCTGGTTCGCAGCGAAGAAGATCATCGCCGGGCATTTTCGCTGACGACCGATTATCTGGCGCACGGCGGAAAGCGCGGCCTGATAGCCGGCTCGCACTGGTTCAGCGATTACGGCATTCAACTGTCCCGCGGCTTCAGGGCTTTGAAAGTGTGGCTGTCCATTAAAGAACACGGTATTGAAAAATACGGCCGCCTTATCTTGCAGAATGTTCGTCAGGCGAGTTATCTGGCCCGACTTGTCGACAGCGAACCCGATCTGGAGCGACTTGCACCGGTCCCTTTGAATATCGTGTGCTTTAGATTCATGGCGGATGGCATGAACGACGATGCCTTGAATCAATTAAACCAGGAGATCCTTATTCAATTACAAGAGAGCGGCATCGCCGCCCCTTCCTACACGACCTTGAACGGCAAATACGCCATCCGGGCCGCGATCACCAACCACAGAAGCAGGCGGGATGATTTTAATCTCCTGGTGAGTGAGGTCATCCGCCTGGGGAAAAAATTGATAAAATAAAAGGATTAAACCGTTTTTACGGCTGGTGATTCTTTTTTTTGGGATGAACATTATGAATGGCTATCATGGCAAGATTTTAATCATTGATTCGGGCAGGAAACAAAAAAACCTGCCGATCCTGAATATTTCATAAACCCTCCGCGTTAAAGGACACATACCGACATCCGTCCTCCCTCTTTTTCGGACACATCCACCAGTCGCAGAATACCCACCACTTCTTCTTTGTCGGAAGGGGCTTGACAAACCTTTAAAATTTGTACATTGTCGACAATAAACAATTATTCGGGAAAGAGACGAGCATGAATCGACAGGAAACAGCAAAACAAACTATTTCTGAAAAACCGCCCCTGCTAAGCCAGATGGTTTTCGATCTCATCCGGGAACGGATAATTTCGGGTCAGCTTAAACCCGGACAACACCTCAACGAGCTTGCTTTACAAAAAGAGCTGGACACCAGCCGCTCACCCATCAGGGAGGCTCTGCGATACCTTCAGCTTGAGGGATTGATAGAGGTGTTCCCCCGCCGGGGTGCTTTTGTTCGCCTGCTCAGTGCCGATGACCTGAACGAAGCGGTTGAAGTGAGGGCCAAACTCGAATCCCTGGCCGCCGCCCTGGCAGCAGAGCGGAGGGATGAGCCGCAGCTGGCGGCGCTCAAATCAATGCAGGAAGAGATGGAACAGGCACTATCTGGAAGAGACGTAGTCCGCTACACTCAGGTCCACCATGATTTTCACGAAGCGCTGGCTCGGGCCAGCGGCAACCAGACCCTGGCCCGTCATATGCGGTTGATAACCCAGCCTTTCGCTACGCTGCGCCTGACCTATCTCTTCCTTATGCGACAGGAACGTTACGCGAAAGCCGGCCACCGCCAGATTCTGAAAGCCGTTGCCGAAAGGGACAAAGAGCGGGCGGCCGAGTTGGCCGAACTGCATGTCCTGGCGTTGTTGGACCTACCGCCTGAGGCCACGGAGGGTGCATGAAATTACCGACTATAAACCTCCACCAACCGACCACCCTGGCCGAGGCTCTAAACCTGTCTAATACTCTGGGGCCCGGGTCTCGCTTTCTGGCCGGCGGCACCGATTTGCTTGCCAGGCTGAAACGTGGTGCCGCCAAAGCCGCCGAATTAATCAGCCTGGTGCACATCCCAGAACTCAGGCAGATCCGGGGATTGACAATCGGCGGCGGCGTAAACCTTTACTCATTGCTGGAGGTCACCGACCTTCACCGCCAGTTTCGGGCCCTGTCCCAGGCGGCAGCAGTGGTGGCCGGCCCTCAGGTGCGCAACCAGGGTACTCTGGCCGGAAACCTCTGCCAGGACACGCGGTGTCTGTTCTTTGACTGTTCCGATGGCCTGGCCCGGGCCAGGCCGTTGTGCCTCAAAAGAGGCGGCGAGGAATGTCTGGCCGTGCCCGGGTCCAAAAAATGTTTCGCCGCCTATCAGGGGGACACGGCCGCGGCGCTTCTGGCTCTGGGGGCTGAAGTGAAGATAGAGCATCTGGGAGGCTCCCGGCGCCTCGCCCTGGCCGATCTTTTCAGCGGCTACGGCGACAGGCCTCTATCACTGGCGCCTGGAGAAGTGCTGACTCAGATTATCCTGCCCCAACCTCAATCTGAAATTCGCTCAGGCTACCGCAAGTACAGGCTGCGGGGAGGAATCGATTTCCCCCTGGCCGGGGTGGCCCTCAACCTCGTCCCCCCCTGTTCGGAGACGCCGCAGGGTGAAGTTCGGGTGGGATTGACCGGCCTGTCCTCCCGCCCACAGCTTCTTAACCTGGGTGGAAAGGCTTCACCCGATGAGCTGGCTGAAGCGGTCCATCGGGCTGCGCGGCCGGTGGACAATGTCGGCGGTCAGGCCCGGCACAGGCGATACATGGCCTGTCAGATGGCCCGCGACCTTCTGGAGGAATTGAGAAATGAAGCGGCTGATTGAAATTAAGGTAAACGGTGAGCGCCGGGAGGCGGTGGTCGAACCCCGGACCACCCTCCAGGAAGTGCTGAGGGATCAGTTGGATCTGACCGGGGTCAAAGAGGGCTGCCAATCGGGTGAATGTGGGGCCTGCACTGTCCTTTTAGAGGGGAGATCCGTGCTGTCATGCCTGATCCTGGCCCTGGAGGTGGGAGAACGTCCGGTCACCACTATTGAGGGATTGGCCCGGGGCGATGCGCTCCACCCCCTCCAGGAATCTTTTATCGAGCACGGGGCCGTGCAATGTGGTTATTGTACACCGGGTATGATCCTTTCGGCCAAGACCCTGCTGGATCAAAACCCTCATCCGGGCTCCGGCGAAATCCAGAAAGCCCTAGAGGGCAATCTCTGCCGTTGTACCGGCTACAATAAGATCATCGAGGCTGTGCTGGTGTGCGGCGAGGAGCAGTCATGAACGAACATACATATGTCGGCCGCAAAGTCCGCCGGGTAGATGGCCCGGAAAAGGTGACCGGGCGGGCGATTTACACCACTGACGTGAAACTGCCCGGCATGCTGACCGCCAGAATCCTGCGCAGTCCTCATCCCCACGCCCGGATCCTCAACATAGACACAAGCCGAGCCAGGGCCCTCCCGGGGGTCAAAGAAATCGTCACCGGGCGGGATGCGTGGGACGTCCGTCACGGCTTCGTAGAGACCCCGCGCTACCCGGCTGACCAGTATGTTATGGCCAATGACAGGGTGCGTTACGTCGGTGAAGAGGTGGCTGCAGTGGCTTCCGTGGACGAGGACACAGCCATAGAGGCCCTGGAGCTTATCGAAGTGGAGTACGAGCCCCTGCCGGTCGTATTCGACATGTTTGAGGCCATTGAAACTGATGCACCTGAAATCCATCCCTCACACATCGATGTGCCTGAGTATAGCCGCAACATCGCCGGCAAAGCCAGCCACATATTCGGAGACATTGACAAAGCGCTTGCCGGGGCCGACCTTGTCAAACGGAACCGGTTTGAGAGTCAGCTGCGCACCCACGGCTATCTGGAACCGCAGGCCACGGTGGCCAGCTTTGAGCCGGACGGCAAGCTCCACGTCTGGACCTCCGGCATGGGTACTTTTCGCAAACGGATGCACCTGAGCCGCACCCTGGGGCTGCCGTCCAGTCAGATTCGCCTGCACGGGGTGCGGGTCGGGGGCGCGTTCGGGGGTAAGATAGACCTCTTCGCCCACGAGTTTTGCGCCTCACTGCTGAGTCTGCGCACCGGTTGCCCGGTGAGGCTGGTGGCCGAGCGCGAAGAAGTGTTCTCGGCCTATCGCCACGGCCAACCCCTGGTCAT
>DAOVBC010000190.1 GCA_030670715.1 Deltaproteobacteria bacterium
TCCTCACACCTTTTCGGGACCTTTGATAATGAAAACTCAACACAATCGCAGGCGCTGGATCCGGGAAGTTTTGAACCCACCGGAAATAGGGATCCTTTACACGGGGAACAAGGGATTTGTCCCGGGCATCCATGCCACAAAGCAACCGGAAGTTTTATTTGTCGATTTACTGAATCGGGGCCTGGGTGGTGTGATTATCAGAACAAAGTGGCAAATAGGGCCGGAGGCGGAATTTCATCTGCGGATCCACAGTGCGCTGGAAGAAACCTGGGAATTTGTAAGAGTAAAAGCCAGGTGGGTGAACACCGATCCTCACAAACCCGGCTACAATGTCATCGGTGTGGAATTCAAACCGGAAGATCGCGCTGGTCCGGTGACTGGCGATGCCCCTGCGATCAACAAAATCGTTCCCCTTTCGTCAGAATATGAATTCTTTAAAAATACCGACATATTTAAGGCGGTGCACCGTGATGCTGTTTGTGCGCTTTTAAACAGCCTGACTTATAAACATGCGCAAGCCGGCCGCAGATTGATGAAACAGAACTCGAAAATCGACACCTGTTTTATCATCCAATCCGGTACGTGTATTGTCAATCTGGAAGAAGACGGAAAACTTCTTCCAATTGGCCGTGCGGGGGAAGGAGATATCATAGGGCAGGCGGCCATCCTGGACGACTGGCCGCTCGATGCCCATATCGACGCCCAAACAGATCTGGAGCTATGGGGATTAACCAGATCGAGCTTTGATGCGATATGCGCTGATCATCCGGAAATGAAAGGCTTTCTAACAAATCTCCTGATGGACCGATTTTCCACAAACAGACACTCAGAAAAAAGAAAAATCGGTAAATATCTCATCACGGATTTGATGGAAGAGGGCTCAAACAGTGTCGCTTATAAAGGCGTTCATAGAACCTTGAAACTGCCCGTCACCATTAAGATGATAAAACACGAACTGTCCCTGGAACGCGAATTTGAAAAAAATTTCCAAAAAGAAGCCCAGACTGTGGTCAGGTTTATGCATGAAAATGTTATCCAGATTTACAGTATGGAAGATCGCTTCCGCACCGTTTTTCTTATCATGGAACGCCTGGAAGGCGAATCACTAAAATCATTAATGCAGCGCTGGAAAAAACTTCCATTGCAAAGAGCGGTTGATTTCCTGGCGCAAACCTGCAGCGGCCTTGATTATGCGCACCGGCAGGGGATTGTTCATCGGGCCATCAATCCGGCCAATCTGTTCATATCGCCCGGTGACCGGCTGAAAATCATTGATTTTGGATTGGCCCATGCCGGAGAAAACAAAAGCCCCGGGATGTTTGAAACATCATCCTATCTGGCCTCCGAACAGATAGCGGGCGAAATTACGGACCAACGCACCGACATCTATGCGCTGGGCATTATCGCTTACGAAATGATCACCGGTGCAAGACCCTTTCCGGAAGACGAACAGCCGTCGTCGGAAACAAACACACTCCATCGAGAATTTCCGGATCCGGCGAAAACAGTTCCGGGGCTGCCCGAACTGCTGAAGCGGTTTATTCAAAAAGCGTGTGACCGAAAGCCCGAAAACAGATTCCAGAGTGCCCGGCAGGCGTTAAAGCATCTTCAACCCATAGTCGACGACTATGGTCTGCAGCGGCAAAACCGATCCGGCGAAACAGAAAAAATTGCCTCGCTTTCACTGCGCTATCAAGAAAAGGATCAGCTTGCTGTTAACGAGCTGATGGAAGAATTCAGCATGAAAGTAAGAAAAATAAACGCCGAAGTCAAAGCGGTAGATATTAAGGACGCATAATTGGTTTGTAACCGTTCAGGGGTTCAAGGTTCACCGTTCAGGGTTATTTTTGTTTTCTCCGTTCAACGATCCAACGTTAAGCGTTCAGGATTCCAAACTGTGGGTTTAACCGCTGAATACTTGAACGCTGAACCTTTGAACCTGTGAACGGTTACATTGGTTTTGGCGGTTGAGCCCGTTGGCCGGTTTTAGTGATGTATATCCACGACTTTACAACGGGCAAACGGGGCAAACGGCTAACCCTTTTATACTGTAACACTGCAATTTGGGTAAACCAAACGGGGATTGAGTACACAACCACCCCGGTTTCAATCTAAAATAGAGGGAGGGCAATTATGACAGAGCAATGGGTTTTTCTTTTTGATGAGGTCGATAAGGCGGAAGCGTCTGTTGGAGGTAACTGGGAAGACATGCGGGGGTTGTTGGGCGGTAAAGGTGCCAATCTGTTCGAAATGACACGGCTTGGAATACCGGTCCCCCCGGGTTTTACAGTAACCACTAAAGCGTGCAACGCCTTTCTGGACGGTGGAGGGACTCTGCCCGAAGGGATGTGGGAGCAGGAACTGGATGCACTGAAAAAGGTCGAATCCGTCACCGGCAAGAAATTCGGCGATTCAAAAAATCCGCTGCTGATTTCCTGCCGTTCAGGAGCAAAGTTCTCGATGCCCGGCATGATGGACACGGTTCTTAACATCGGCCTGAACGATGACACCGCCGCGGGTATGGTAAAATTGACCGGGGACGAAAGATTTGTGTACGATGCCTATCGCCGCCTGGTTCAAATGTTTGGCTGTGTGGTGATGGGATTGCCGGACGAAGCATTTGAGGAGGTCATCACAGCGGCACGCAGAAAGTCCGGAGTTGAAACGGACGCACAGCTCACTGCGGATAATTGGAAGGCGGTCACCGCAGAATTTAAAGAGATCTACCGTCATCAGACCCACCATGCTTTCCCGACGGACCCCCATGTCCAGCTTAAACTGGCCACCGAAGCAGTTTTCAAAAGCTGGAACGGCAAACGCGCGATTGACTATCGCAACGCCGCCGGTATTGCCCATGATCTGGGTACAGCGGTCAGCATCGTAACAATGGTTTTCGGTAATATGGGCGATAGCAGTGCCACCGGTGTGGCCATGACCCGCGACGGTTCAACCGGAGAAAGGCATATTGAAGGCGATTATCTGACCAACGCCCAGGGGGAAGATGTGGTGGCCGGTATTCGCCTGACAAAAGATTTAAAGGAACTGAAAACCGAAATGCCGGAAGCCTATGCCGAGTTCGAGCAAATCGCTTTGAAACTGGAAAATCACTATCGCGAAATGCAGGACGTCGAGTTTACGATTGAGAAGGGAAAACTATGGATGCTGCAAACCCGCGACTGCAAACGGACCGCCCAGGCTGCTGTGCGTATTGCTGTGGATATGACCGAGGAAGGTTTAATCAGTCGTGAAGAAGCCGTTCTGCGGGTGGCACCGGAACAGGTTGACTTCTTTCTGCACCCGCAATTTGATGCTGAAGCAACCAAAGCTGCCAGGGCCTCGGGTAAACTGCTCGCCAGCGGGCTTAATGTTTCACCCGGTGCGGCCGGCGGGGTTGTGGCGTTTGATGCCGACCTGGCAGAAACCTGGGCCAAGCAGGAAAACAAGCAGGTGATTATGGTCCGGCCTGAAACCAAACCGGATGATGTGCACGGAATGCTGGCGGCTGAAGGGATCCTGACCAGCCGTGGCGGTCGCACCAGTCATGCCGCTCTGGTAGCCCGCCAGTTCGGTAAACCGGCCGTGGTGGGAGTTTCGGAACTGGAGATCGATATTGCCAAACGCCGGATGCGGGTCGGTGAAAGGGTTATTCATGAGGGCGACTGGATATCGGTTGATGGAACCGCCGGTGAGGTGTTCTTGGACAAAATCGAAATGATGATTCCCGACATCAAAGATCCGTACCTGTTAAAACTGCTTTCATGGGCCGATGAGTTCCGGCGCCTGGGCGTCTGGGCCAATGCCGACTATCCGAAAGATGCTCAGCGGGCGCGTGAATACGGGGCAGAAGGTATCGGTCTATGCCGCACCGAACATATGTTTTTTGAAGCGGATCGTCTCCCGCTGGTACAGAAAATGATCATGGCGGATTTGCCCGTCGAGCAGAAAGAGGCTCTGAACGCACTGCTTCCCTTTCAACGGGAAGACTTTGCGGGCCTTTTCCGGGTAATGGATGGGTTACCGGTTATTATTCGTCTGATTGATCCGCCGCTGCATGAATTCCTGCCGAACCCCATCGATCTGATGCGTGAACTGACGGATCTTAAGATTCGCCTGCAGCACGCCGCCACGCTGACGGAAATTGATGACCTTCTCCAGCAGGTCAAAAAAAAGGAGCGCATCCTGAGACGATCCGAAAGCCTGCGGGAAGAAAACCCGATGCTCGGTTTGCGGGGGGTTCGCCTGGGCATCCATATCCCGGAGCTCACCATCACGCAGGTGTGCGCAATATTTGAGGCCGCATGTGAAGTAACCCGGGAAGGTATTGAGGTGCATCCGGAAGTGATGATTCCCCTCACCTGTCATGTGAACGAACTCCGGGTACAGCGCGAAATTCTCGAAGCCGAAGCCCGGAAAGTGATGCAAAGGGAAGGTATCGATATTGACTACAAATTTGGAACCATGATCGAAATTCCCCGGGCGGCACTGACGGCCGATCAGATTGCCGAATACGCATCATTTTTCTCCTTCGGGACCAATGATCTCACCCAGACCACTTTCGGTATTTCCAGAGATGATGCCGAAGCCGGCTTTCTGATCGAGTATATGGAGAAAGAAATATTGCCCAACAATCCATTTGCCACCATCGATGCAGATGGGGTCGGCGAGTTGATGGCTATCGCCGTGCGGAAGGGACGATCGGTTAACCCTGATATGGAACTCGGCATCTGTGGTGAGCATGGCGGTGAACCACTGTCCATTCACCTTTGTCACAAACTCGGATTGACCTATGTTTCCTGTTCACCGTTCCGGGTGCCCATCGCACGCCTGGCAGCTGCCCATGCGGCACTAAAAGAAAAGATGGCATCAGAAAATTAGTATTCAGGCAACAGACTTTTGCAGTTCATCGGGAAGCGATGCACGAACCAGGATGCATGATGCAATGCCGGTATACCGTCTGCCGGAAATGATTCGGGCCAGGCCTGTATCCTGTCCATTCAAACCGGGAGTAGAAGCAATGAATATTAAACAGGCCATTTTAGCGTTTTCGCAAAGTGAAAAGATAAAGGCCGGAATTATCTGGGTTTCCCAGGCTCTGGAACAGCTTGTCGGATTTCCGGAAAAAAACCGAAAGAGCGCTGAGAGAATGGCCAGGATCTTTATAAATTTAATACTGCTGGACGTGCACCTTTCCAAAAAAGTAACCGGAGAACTATCATGGCCGGATGTCGAAAAAAATATCGACATGGCGCTCGTGATGCTCGATTCCGGTGTCGCCCACGAATCTGCCTACCACCTGACCCGGGCGTTGAGCAGTGTCACCGATATCGGCCAGCG
>DAOVBC010000285.1 GCA_030670715.1 Deltaproteobacteria bacterium
CGTTCGTTATATTCGAAGTGAATAAGTTTACCGTCAGCCAGTTTTGTAATCGTCAGATTTCTCCCCCGCCAGCTTCTGGAGATTTTGATTTCTACTTTCGTGTTCACCGGCAGGATCTTATGCCCCTGTCCGGGGTCGGTCCAGTTGGCATAGCTGGCCCTGCAGACTGTTTTACCTCCGCGGTCGAGACGCTCCTGGTAATGAATATTGTTTTTTAAATACCGGGTTTCTGCATCGGCATACGCCGGAAACCCGGTAAAAATCAGCATGAAAGACAACAGCATGCAACTGTGGGCAATTTTCTTCATTTCCATCGGTATTCCTTTCTCTTAAACCTGAGCCTAGTTTTATTACACCGGTACGTGTTCACGGGGTGCGTTTCCCCGAGCAGCGAGATTGGCGCAGTGGCCTCGTCAATTCAATGACATAGCCGTGGGGGAGACCGCGGCTCCCGTACGTTTTTTGCGGGAGAACGCGGAGGGGGCCGGAATGCCCCCGCTGCTAAGTCATTGAAATGACCGGACACGTAGCCACCGGAGTGAATCGGGGAGACGCACCCCGTGAACACGTACTTACACCGTTTCTATTTCAGCAGTTTATAATTTTTATTAGCATATTTTCTGATATATTTATGTTCCGCGTGTTTTGAGACCTCCCTTAGCATGTCCTTGTACTGAACCTGTCCTGAACGTCCGAGAACGTTGCACATCCAGGCCATTGCTGAGGCATGACGTCTGTCTCTCGTTTTCTCTTTGTATCCGTTTAACAGTTCTTCTTTCGCAACCTGCAGCAGTTCCGGATTTTTCGGATACAGCTTCACGGTATATTTAGCCCCTTTTTCCTTTAACGCCGGGCTGGGGGATCTTAACAACTCCATTATTTCCTGGACCGTTTTTACCCCCGACCTCCGGCGTGGCGCCTCACGCTTTGAGATCTTTCCAGGATGCGTATATTTGGCAACCGGCATCAGCGGTGCCACGCTTTTCACCTGGTGTCCGAATCGAATCGCCCCCGGCGAATTTTCTTCCATAATTTCAGCCTCGGCAATCTTATCCCGCACCTTGACAATAACCGCCTTGCCGACATGAATACGTTGAACATCCAGAACCTCCCCGGTTTTAGGATGCTTGATGACCTTGCCTTCTTTAAAAACAATAAATTCCATGCCGGGTTTTACACCGGCATACTTGCCCAGGTCGATCGATATCATGTTCTCAGCCGGCTCGCGGCTCACAACGTAGCCTTCCAGCGGAAAATGTTTGATAATTTTAACCGACATCTGAACCACCAGATCCTGGAGTCTATCGGCGGTGGCGCTTCTTACGTTTTCAGCTGCGATAATCGATGCGGTTTCAATATCGATAATGCGGGCATTGATTTCAAGTATGTGCTGCACCCTCAGGACCGAACCCGAGATGATCACTTTAACACCGAGCAATTTGCCGAGTTGCGTGGCGGTATTTTCATCAATAACGCCGGACATGCCCAGTTTCTGCTCTTCCAGGATTTTGTTGAGCAGGCTCCGCTCAATGACATCGAACCGGCCTTCCTTTACAAGCGCAGTGATAAACCATTCCGCAACAATCGCGCCCATGTCTTCGGTCTCAAAGCCTGCTCCTTTCAGCTCAAAGTCCAAAACGGCAATTTTCGTCTTTTGGTAGTCCGCCAGCAGTGCCTCCGGCAGTGCAACCATGCATGCCAGCACCAGTAAAATACCCAGAATTTTTTTCATGCCTGTCTCCTCGCAGCATCGGGATCGGATTCAACCGGAAAAGGCGTATTCGTATGACAAATCATAAAAAAAACAGGCCGGTATGTCAAGCGGCATACAGCAGTGATAGAGGAGATTCATCACGGAACGTTTAGGCTTGTTAACAGAATGCAAATCTGCTAATCATCTTCATTGTTTTTGGCAACAGAAATTATCACTGGAAAAGCAGGACGATCAAGATGAAGATCCGGTCCGGCCTGTTGCCCCGAAAAACGATACCTTTGATACATTTTTTGGAATCGCAGTTGATTTTCGGGTAAATCTAAGCCCGGGTATAAAAATATATTTTTTTGAAAGGGAGGTTGGCATGGATGATATTCTTGAGCTGGTGAAAAACAAAGACCCGCAGGAAAGAGAATTTCACCAGGCAGTCATGGAAGTCCTGATATCGGTCAAACCGGTTCTGGATCAAAACCCCGTTTACCGGCAGGCCAAGATTCTGGAAAGACTGGTGGAACCGGAAAGAGTCATTCTCTTCAGGGTCCCCTGGATGGATGACCAGGGTGAACCGCAGGTCAACCGGGGATTTCGGATTGAAATGAACAGTGCCATCGGTCCTTACAAGGGCGGATTGCGGTTTCACCCATCCGTGACCCTGGGGATTTTAAAATTCCTGGCCTTTGAACAGGTGTTTAAAAATGCGCTGACAACACTGCCCATGGGCGGTGGCAAGGGCGGATCGGATTTCGATCCCAAGGGTAAATCCGACAACGAAATGATGCGTTTCTGTCACAGCTTTATGTGCGAACTCTATCGCCACATCGGACCCAACACCGATGTGCCGGCCGGTGATATCGGGGTGGGAGCCAGAGAAATAGGATTTCTCTTCGGGATGTATAAAAAACTATCAAATGAATTTTCCGGTGTACTCACCGGCAAAGGTCTTAACTGGGGGGGCAGTCTGATCAGGCCGGAGGCCACCGGTTACGGCAGTGTTTATTTTTCCGCAGAAATGCTGACCACCCGCAACAAAACCCTGAAAGGTACGACCTGCCTGGTTTCCGGTTCCGGGAATGTGGCTCAGTTCACTGTCGAGAAGCTGCTCGATCTGGGTGCCAAGGTCGTCACCCTGTCTGACTCGTCCGGTTACATATTCGATGAAAGCGGCATTGATCGCGAGAAACTGGAGTACATCAAAATGCTTAAAAATGTCCGCCGGGGGCGGATAAAAGAATATATCGAAAAGTATACAGAAGCCGTATATTCGCCGGTGGACCCCGCCCATGATTACAATCCTCTCTGGGACCACAAAGCCGATTGCGCATTTCCCAGCGCCACCCAGAACGAGATTAACGGTAAGGACGCACAGAATCTGGTTGATAACGGTATAATTGTCGTAAGCGAAGGGGCCAATATGCCCACAACGCCCGAAGGCATTGACATTTTCATCAATCACGGACTGCTCTACGGACCGGGAAAAGCCGCCAATGCCGGGGGCGTGTCGGTATCCGGGCTGGAGATGACCCAGAACAGTCAGCGACTGAACTGGACCCGCGAAGAAGTCGACAACCGTCTGAAAATGATCATGAAAAGCATTCACCAGACCTGCCTTGAGGCGGCAGCACAATACGGGACTCCGGGCAATTACATGAACGGTGCCAATATTGCCGGATTTGTAAAGGTGGTGGATGCGATGATGGATCAGGGGTTGGTATAGAAAATGACTTATTTTAATGAGGGGTCGGGGAGTTGTTTTGAATTGAGAGCTGCATAAATTATCAGTCCGCCTCAGGCGGAGGCAAACTCATGCATATATACTGCCAAAACGGCTAAAAATTCGGATGCCGAACTACCTGATCATCGCAACGGCTCTGTTTCTTCTGAGCGGACTGCTCTATTTTGAAAAAAAAGAAAACCGAACGGGTGTGCTGCTGACCAAAACGCCGCTATCCGCTCTGTTCATTGTTGCCGCCCTGGTACAGCCTCACGTGTCTGCCAACTA
>DAOVBC010000243.1 GCA_030670715.1 Deltaproteobacteria bacterium
AACATCGATCCCAACAAAATCCGATACGGATTAAGGGAATTTCTGGGCCGGGGCAATTTAACAAATGATAAAACCGTATTTCACAGAACAGATGAATGCCGCCAAATTTACCGTGATGCCGAACGTCTGGCCCGAGATACCGGCTTTGTTGCGGTGACGCCCATCCATCTTTTGTGGGCCCTATTTAAAGATAATGACAACACAGCGACAGACTATCTCAGAAAGAAAGGGTTTGATGTCAAGCAGTTCGACGCTATCTGCCGGGGACTTTTTGAGGATAAGCAAGATCCTGGATCGGAAAAAAAAGACCGGAAATTCCCGGCCCATGACAAGTCCAAAACAAAACTTCTGGATCGGATTGGCAAAGATCTTACGGCAGCGGCTGCCGAAGGGAAGCTGCCTCTGGTAATCGGCCGAAAAGAGGAGATTCGCCAGGTGATCCGGGGGTTGTTGCGGGCTGATAAAAACGGGGTTGTTCTGATCGGTGACCCGGGTGTGGGCAAAACCTGTATTGTCGAGGGGCTGGCCCAGCTGATTGCCTCCGGCCGAATATCCGAGCGGCTGGAGAAACTCAAAGACAAGCGCATCGTTGAAATTTCAGCCAGCTCTCTTCTTTCCGGGACGAAATACCGCGGGGAATTCGAAGAAAGAATGGAACAATTGATCAAGGAATGCGAAGAAAACAAGGATTCCATTATTCTGTTTGTGGATGAAATCCATACCTTGATGGGCGCCGGCAAAGGTAGCGACGGCGCTATGGATGCCGGCAATATTTTGAAGCCGGCGCTGAGCAGGGGCCGAATCAATCTGGTGGGGGCCACAACCACCGATGAATATACAAGGTATATCGAAAAGGACGGGGCCATTGACCGCCGGTTGATTAAGGTCTATGTGAACGAGCCCACCAAGGAAGAAACTCTGAAAATTCTTGCGGGGTTGCGCGAACAGATTGAAAATCAATACGCCATACAATTGCAGGAGGCGGCGCTCAACGGCGCGGTTGATCTTTCTTTGCGTTTTCTTCCTGAAAGAAAGCTTCCGGATAAGGCCGTTGATATTATTCACCAGGCATGTGCCAATAAACTTTGCTCCGGTGATTTGGGCTCATTTTGGGATGACCCCAAATCCTCGCATGGATCATGGTCGGAGGCGGATAAAACCACCGTCGGTCCCACTGACATTGCCATGGTGATTTCAGGAATGAGCAAAATACCTCTGGCCAAGATCATTCAATCGCCGGATGAACAGGTGGCCACTTTGAAAGAAGAACTGTCCAAGCGCATCATCGGGCAGGAAGAGGCGGTGGACACCGTATGCCGGGCAATTCGGACGGCCCAGGTGGGGCTGACCGAGAAACACCGGCCTGATGGCGTGTTTTTTCTCCTGGGCCCCACCGGCGTTGGAAAAACGGAATTGGCCAAGGCCGTGGCGGATGTTCTCTTTTATCAATCCAGAGACCATCTCATCCGTATCGACATGTCGGAATTTCAGGAAAAACATCAATTGTCCCGACTCATCGGGGCGGCCCCGGGTTACATCGGGTATGAGCAGGAAGGAACGCTGACCGGCGCGGTGCGCAAAAACCCATACTCTGTGGTTCTTTTTGACGAGGTTGAAAAAGCCCATCCCGAGATTTTTGATCTTTTTCTTCAAATATTCGATGATGGGCGGTTGACCGATTCTCACGGACGCAGAGCCGATTTTTCCAATGCCCTGATTTTTTTGACTTCCAACCTGGGAATAAAACAGAGCAAACCCATGGGCATCGCTCTCGGCGATGGGAAAAAGGAGCTGGATGCCGAACAAGAGGGTTTCCAGCAAGGAGTCATGAAAGCGGTTCAAAAGTTCATGCGGCCGGAACTGATCAACCGGATCGATCATATCATCTTCTTTCGTTATTTGGACAAAGAGGCCATCAAGGCAATTGCCAATAAAATCATTGAAGCACACAAAGAGAAACTGGCGGCGGAACATCAGATTGCGCTGAAATTGACAGACGATGCTTTAATGTATCTGGTTGAGAAAGGCTACAATAAGCAATACGGTGTCAGGGAACTCAAGCGGGCAATAGACAAATCTCTGCTCCAGATGGTCACAAATTACATCTTTGACCATAAAGATGTCGCCGCAACAACGCTGGTTTGCGATTGCGATAAGGAAAAGGGCCTGGCCATAAGACAGTAGATAGAGTGATCGTGTCGATCTAACAATGTGATTCATCAACCACGGATTACAGATTGTCTAGAAGGAGGCTTAAAATGAAAGACCGGGAGAAGACAAATTCAGATATTCATCCATTGAATCCAATCACGGGAGGGACTCAGGTAGAGATTTTCGCCCAGGCGGAACAAAAGGAATCCATGACCATGATGCAAAGGCTCCTGAAAGACCGCATTATATTTTTAAATGGCCAGGTGGATGGAAATACCGTAGGATATGTGGTTCCCTGCCTGTTTCATCTGGAGTCGGAAGATCCGGATGCTGATATTCTCCTTTATATCAACAGCCCAGGAGGCAGTATTTCCGACGGCCTGGCCATCTTGGACGTCATGGAATATATTCATTGTGATGTGGCCACCATTTGCATGGGATTGGCCGCCTCCATGGGCGCCTTTTTGCTGGCCTGCGGTGCCCCCGGAAAAAGGATAGCCCTGCCAAGCAGCGAAATCATGATCCACCAGCCCCTGGCCCAATTTCCGTATAGACAGGCCACCGATTTAGAAATCCACACCCGGCACCTTGTGCGCCTCAAGGGAACACTCAACAGGATTTTAGCCGAGCGAACCGGCCAGGATCTGGAAAAGATAAAACAGGATGTGGAAAGGGACTACTTCATGACTTCCCAGGAGGCCAAAGATTATGGCATCGTCGACGAGGTGATCAGCCAGCGGCCGGGGTAAACAGAGCAACGCCTTGCCTTATAGATCGGTTAATGAAGATAATCGGCAGAATAAGGCTTTTGGGGTGGTGCTGCCTGTCAATTTCGTTTACTCAAGACCTGCTTTTCGCAGCCCCTCGATTAACAAATGTTTGGTTTCCTGATCTCCGACCGGAATTATTTTTTCCCATTGCTCGCAGGTGAAATTAGGGTCTAACCTGAGAACTTCCTGGGCCTCCTCTCCCGCTTCCTTTTCGCGGTCTGATGAACCATAAATTGCGGCCAGACCCGAATGAGCCGGTATATTTTCGGGATTGCGGTGGAGTGATTCTCTATAGGCTGAAATTGCCTCTTCGAATCGTCCGGTTGCAGCATATATGCCGGCTAATTGATGATAGTACCAGTCCGGTGGTACGGGGTTGAGCGTCATGGCCTTCTTAAACATCGAGATCGCTTTTTTTAGTCTGCCGGCATAGCTTAAAACGATCCCCAATAAACCGATGTTGTCGGCCCGATAAGGATTGAGGGTCAGGGCTTTCTCTAACTCAGAAATGGCTTGATCATACTGACCTTCAACCAGGTATATGTTACCCAATAAGGCATGGGTCGTGGCGCTGGTTTCGTCCAAGGCCCTGGCCTGATATGCCAGTTCTCTGGCCCGGGTGATAAACTCTGCGGAAGATTGACTCCAGCCAAACATAACGTCCCGCAAAAGCGTAAAGGCCACAAGGACATATCCTTTCGGATAATCCGGGTCCAGCATAATAACTTCTTCTGCGATTTTGCGGGCCATGATATTTCCATCTTTATTAAAGCGGAAAAAGTACTCAAATCCCTTCAGAATCTTTTCATAGGCCTCCAGGTTTTCCGTACCCTTTATATAGGTGTGAGCCTGTTCTCCGTGAGTCAGCTTGGCCTGCAGGGCTGCCATAATTTTCAATGTGATTTCATCCTGAAGTGCGAATACATCATTGAGATCCCGATCGTAGCGCTCAGCCCACAGATGGTAACCTGTTTTCGTATCAATTAGCTGGGCGCTGATTCTCACTCTATCACCGGCCTTTTGGACACTGCCTTCCAGAAAATACCGGGCACCTAATTCCCGGCCCAATTGCCGGACATTGACGGGTTTATCTCGGTAGTTGAAGGCAGAGGTCTGTGCAACGACGACCAGCTGCGGAATTTTTGAGAGACCGGTGATAATCTCTTCAGTGATACCGTCGCTCAAATGTCCCTGCCCGGGGTCGCCGCTCATGTTGACAAAGGGCAACACCGCAATTGAAGGCATATCAAGCGTCCTGACTTCATCTCTGAAGGTTGAATCACCTGCATCGGGACCTGTCCTGATTCGGTACACGCTAACAGGTTCCTTGATGTTTTTAACGTTATGCTCTCCCAGATAATCATAGGTCAACGATAGTTTGTTTTTTACCTGATCATATACATTTCTGGCAATGCAAATACCGCCTCCTTCGGCCAGACCCTCAATCCGTGCGGCGATATTGATACCATCACCGTATATTCGATCCCCCTTTT
>DAOVBC010000165.1 GCA_030670715.1 Deltaproteobacteria bacterium
ATTACCTCCTTTACCTCCATGCTTGTTAATAAATTGTGGGTACTATAACCTATAAAAAGGTAGACTCAAGGTCGCCGAAAGTCCTTGAATCTTGCGATTGTGGAGTACTGGAGTGATGGAGAATTGGAGTGTTGTAAAAAAGATAGTCACCTTTTTTACCATTACTCCATTCCAGTACTCCAATACTCCATCACTCCGGAATAACTGTAAATTTTAATCAATCCGATGGAGTAGCCTTTTTTTCGGTTATAAATCCGAAAAACTTAACAAACCACAAAGACACACAAAGTTCACAAGCGGCAAGATTTAAAATCCTTTGTGCCCTTTGTGAACTTTGTGGTTGGTCTTTTTGGGGGGATAATTTTAAATATGTATCGGTGTCAATCTTGATGAAATCGTAAAAAGTATAACCGATGGCTAAGTAAAAAGTTCCATATACAAGGCGTAGTGGTTTTTCAGGGACGAGGCAATACCTGTAGTATGCCGAGGGTCTGAAAAACCGCTGCAACGCAGTAGGTGGGACTTTTTACGACGCCATCAAGTTTTAAGTGCCTGTCATAATTACTATTTGTTGCCACCTAAAACCTAAAACCTAAAACGTAATGAATTCGATTTCTTGTGAATTCATCAGTTTTCAGCCATGAAGTACCAGTCAAAATCCAAAGGATATCGTTTGAAGGACGGAACCATTATCAATTGTTAAAACCTTGTTATACGGAGGGAGAGCATGACAGAAAAGACAGCCCCTGCTAGTGGAAGCATCATGGTTGTTGGCGGAGGGATCAGCGGATTGACCACAGCTCTCGAAGCTGCTGAAGTGGGCTACGAGGTGTTTGTGGTGGAAAAAAATCCGTATCTGGGCGGAAGAGTCGCGCAGCTGAATCAATATTTTCCCAAGCTGTGCCCCCCGACCTGCGGCCTCGAGATCAACTTCAGAAGAATCAAAGACAATCCGCGGGTGAAAGTTTTTACGATGACAGAGGTCGAAAAGGTCGACGGTGGTCCCGGGGCCTATACCGTTTCCGTAAAGATAAATCCCAGGTATGTGAATGAAAACTGTACCTGCTGCGGCGACTGCACGGAAGCCTGCCAGACCGAAATCGACAGCTATTTTGATTTCGGCATGCAAAAGATCAAAGGGGCTCATCTGCCGTTTGAGATGGCTTTTCCGGCCCGCTTCATCATCCATCCATCCGTAAAAGATTCACCGGAGGACGCCCAACGGGTGAAAGAGTCGTGCAAATACGATGCGGTCGACTTTGACATGCAGGCCAAAACCTTCGACCTGCAGGTGGGTGCCATTGTCTGGGCCACCGGCTGGGAGCCTTATGATGCCAAAAAAATCGACAATCTGGGCTTCGGGCAGTACCCGAACATCATTACCAATATGATGATGGAACGCCTGGCGGCGCCTAACGGTCCGACCAAGGGCAAGATACTGCGCCCGTCTGATGACAAGCAGCCGCAAAGCGTGGCCTTTGTACAGTGCGCCGGCTCGCGGGACGAAAACCACCTCCCCTATTGTTCCTACATCTGCTGTATGGCTTCATTGAAGCAGGCCACCTATGTGCGTGAGCGGTATCCGGAGGCCAAAATCTATATTTTTTATATTGATCTCAGGGCCCCCGGTCTGCGCTACGAAAAATTTTACAAAAAAATCAAGGAAGACGAAAATATCTTTTTTATCAAGGGCAAAGTGGCGGAAGTCAGCGAGGAGCCAGACAGCGGTAATATCACCGTGGTTGCCGAAAACGCCGTGACCGGGGAAAAGATCCACCAGACGGTCGAAATGGTGGTGCTGGCCACCGGCATGCAGCCGACTGCCGCTGCTGCCAAGCTGCCGGCGGATTTGAAGTACACCGAAGACGGTTTTATCATTAATGACTTTGAAAAGGGTGGTATGTTTGCGGCAGGCTGCGCCAACAAGCCCCTTGACGTGACGTCATCCAACCAGAATGCGACCGGTATGGCTTTAAAGGCGATTCAAACCCTGGTGAATAAGGAGTAGGAGGTATCCATGGATAAGAAATATGGTGTATATATCTGCACGGGTTGCGGAATCGGAGATGCCCTTGATATCGACGCATTGAGCGACGTTGCCAAAGAGGAAGCGCTACCGGTTCAGACCCATCCGATGTTTTGCGGAAAAGAAGGCGTGGAGCTGATCAAAAAAGATATTGAAGAAAAAGGGATCAACACGATAGTCATTGCCGCCTGCTCCCGGCGGGTCAATTTTGATGTGTTCAGCTTTGACGGATGCATCGTCGACCGTGTGAACTTAAGAGAACAGGTGGTCTGGTCGCATCCCCGATCCGAGTTTCCGGCACTGACCGAAGACCAGATCGATGACGAGATCCATTTTGACCGGCTGCAAATGCTGGCTGATGACTATCTGAAGATGGGGATGGCCCGGGTTGAAAAGGTCGAGCTGCCCGAACCCTACAAGGTTGAAAACTTCACCCGCAAGATCCTGGTCATCGGCGGCGGTATCACCGGAATTTCCGCCGCTCTGGATGCGGCCGCTACCGGTTACGAAGTTACCATCGTTGAAAAGGAAGCGGCGCTGGGCGGGCAGGCCAACAACTGGCGTAAGCAGCTGCCGCTGGGGACACCTTATGAAGAGTTGAGCGCTCCCATCATCGATGAAAAAATCCAGGCGGTAAACGACAACCCTAAAATTACGGTAAAGACCGAAACGGTGGTTGCGCGCCTGGCCGGTGAGCCGGGGAATTATACCGTGACGCTGAAAAAACCGGGTGAAAAAATTGAATTTGACGTCCCCTATCCGCTACCGGAGGAAATGACCGTCGATGAAAAGGGCAAGGAGTTGAATGCGGAGCAACTCCATGAAAAGTTCATGGAATACAATGAAGGCAAGCTGGACATTCTGACTGTTGACCCGAACGGTGAAAAATTCGGCGCCGTTATTCTGGCCGCCGGTTGGCGACCGGCGGCGCTCGAAGGAGAAGAATTCGCCCATCTGGGTATTGACTTGACGGATGTCGTCACGAATGCGGAATTTGAAAAGCTCGCCAGAAACGGTAAGATCACACGCCCCTCCGACGGCAAGGAGGCCAAATCGGTGGTTTTCATTCAGAGCCCCGACAAGGAAGACGATGGCGATTTCGCTTATACCGGTGCGGTGACGAGCCTGGTGGCTTTGAAACAGGCCAAGTATGTGCGCGAAGACTTCCCCGATGACGGCAAGGCCTACATTTTTTATCAGCACATGCGCACGCTTGGGCTGAGCGAGAATTTTTACAAGAGCATCCAGCAGGATGTGGGTATTTTCATGACCAAGGGAACCGTTGTCAGCGTTTCGAAAAACGGTGACGGCCTCATCGTCGAGGCGGACGACACCCTGCTGGGCGAAAAACTCCAGGTCAAAGCCGACCTGGTGGTGCTGGCCGCCGGCATGGTTCCGGCCACCGTGGATGATCCGGTGGTCAACATGGCTTACCGCCAGGGACCGGCCTTCCGCGACATCGACCTTTTTGACGGCTACGTCGATTCCAATTACATCTGCTTTCCTTACGAAACTCAAAGAACCGGGATTTATGCCGCCGGTGCCATTCGCAGGAGCATGACCGTGGAGGAGTCGATCGAAGATGCCTCCGGCGCAACCCTTAAGGCGATTCAGTGTCTGGAATCGGTCAACAGAGGGGTTTCGGTTCATCCCCGGGCCGGCGATATGACCATTCCGGACTTTTTCTTTCAGCGCTGCACCCAGTGTAAACGCTGCACCCAGGAATGTCCCTTTGGCGCCATCGACGACGATGAGAAGGGAACACCCAAACCGAATCCGGCCCGCTGCCGGCGCTGCGGTACCTGTATGGGATGCTGTCCGGAGCGGATTATTAACTTTTCCGATTACAGCATCGACAGTATCGGGTCCATGGTAAAGGCCATCGGGGTGCCTTCGGAAGACGATTATGAGGAACCTCCCATGAGAGTCCTGGGATTTGTCTGTGAAAATGACGCCTATCCGGCGCTTGATATTGCCGGTCTCAACCGGTTGTCATACTCGGCGGATGTACGCTTTATCCCGATCCGCTGCCTGGGTTCGATGAACGTCATCTGGATCAAGGACGCTCTTGCCCAGGGAATGGACGGGATTTTCCTCATGGGGTGCAAGCACGGCGATGATTACCAGTGTCACTTCATCAAGGGCAGTGAGCTGGCGGACATCCGTATCCAAAAAATCGGTGAGGCCCTGTCGAGTCTGGCCCTGGAGGAAGAGCGGGTGGCCCAGTTTGAGGTTGCCATCGATGATTACGACAAGATCCCCCAGATGGTTAATGATTTTGTGGAAATGATCGAAGAGCTCGGACCGAACCCGTTTAAAGGGTTCTAGCGCGGGGTTTAAAAAGTTTCATACTTGATATAGGCAATTTAATATTTCAGATTACCAATTTGAATCACAAGATCTTTGAGACGGGGCACTAGGAGGTAGACTATGGCAAATGCAATTGTTGTTGAGCCTGATGTAAGTTTTATCAAAGAAGTCGGTAAACTGGGGGGCGGAGACCTGAAAAAGTGTTTTCAGTGCGCCACCTGCTCGGTCGTATGCCCGATTTCACCGGACAACAAACCCTTTCCCCGCAAGGAGATGATTGCCGCGTCATGGGGGTTGAAGGACAGACTGGTTGCCGATTATGATGTCTGGCTGTGCCACAATTGCGGAGACTGCTCCACCCTGTGCCCGCGCGGTGCCAGACCCGGTGATGTGCTGACTGCAATACGGGCGTACGCGGTCAGGGAGTATGCCACGCCCAAGGCCCTGAGCAAGGCGATTGCCGATCCCAAAATGCTGCCGATTCTGCTGGCCATCCCGGCGATTATTTTCATAGGGCTGGGCCTGGTCCTTAAAGCGTTCGGCCTCAACTGGATTAATTTTTCGCCGCATGGCGATGAAATCTGGCAAGCGCATTTCATTTCCAACTATCTGGTGGATATCATCATGATTCCCACCTTTTTCGGTGCTGTCGGCGTTTTCGCCCTCGGGCTCAAGCGATTTTTGGCCGATATCCATGCCAGTGCCCTGGCCGAAGGCAAAACCACCGAGGGAAAAATCGATCCCATCGGCATTATAAAGGCCCTGGTGACTGTGGTATTGACCATCATCAAGCATAGTAAGTTCGACGAATGCAGCGAAAACAAAGATCGTTCCACGGCCCATATGCTGGTGCTTTTCAGCTTTATCGGGCTGTTTATCGTGACCAACTGTTTTTTTGTGGCCGAGTGGCTGCTGCACATCGAAGGCCCGTACAGTCAGCTCAACCCTGTCAAATGGCTCGGTAATGTTGCCGGTGTTGCGCTGATTATCGGTGCGCTGCTGCTGTTGAAAAACCGGTTGTCCAAAAAAGACCAGGAATCCAGTTATTGGGACTGGTATCTTATCGGTCTGGTATTGGCACTGGGAGTGACCGGCATGGGGACTGAGATAACACGGCTGGCGGGCCTGGCAGCCGTGTCCAATGTCATCTATTTTCTGCACCTGATGTTCGTCTGGAGCCTGTTTGCGTACACGCCGTTTTCAAAGCTGGCCCACATTGTTTACCGGACGACGGCGCTGGTATACGCGGAGTACACGAATCGGCAATAGATAGGTGTTCTAAAAACTAAAGGGGGCTTTAGGCCCCCTTCTTTATTTTCTGATGGGCAAGCGTTTGGTATTTTGTGTTTAAAATATAGTGTTGCGAGTTACGGGTTGCGTGTTGCGAGTTTTGTTTCCATTTTATAACGATTCTCAAAAGTATATTCCGATATCAAGCAGTTTCTTAAATCCCCCTGGCCCCCTTTTTCAAAGGGGGGAGGCGATTCCATGGTTTCATCTTCTCGCGAACCGCCCAATCTGTCTAAGAGAATCCTTTTTAGTTCCCCCTTTT